>NZ_JBEOOL010000008.1:0-173680 GCF_040309225.1 Pseudoalteromonas sp. GW168-MNA-CIBAN-0100
CTTGCTCGTTATGGTCATGACCAACAGCACTCACTTTTAAGTTGGCAGCCTGAGCCTGTTGAAGCGAGAGAGTTAAAAGTAATGACGCGTAGACTTGAAGCACTTGAGCTAGACTTACGTCGCGAAGAAAATCGTTATGAAGCTGTTGGTTTCTCAGGTGCATCTACTCGAGTTACTCAGTCAATTGAAGATATGATAGCTGTACTAAAAACTGAGATAGGCAAGCTAAAAAATGACATTGATGAGCATATTGATAGACACCCACAATTAAAAAAGAACCGCCAATTGCTTCAAAGTATCAAAGGTGTTGGAGAGGTAATATCACGTATGATGGTGTCCTTGATGGCATGTAAACAGTTTAAAAATGCCAAGCAATTAGCTTGTTACTTAGGCTTAATACCTAAGCTTAATGAGTCAGGCAAACGGGCTGGAAAAACAACTTTAAGCAAAGAAGGGCCTGGGTATATAAGGGCTAAATTGTATATGGCTGCTGTAGTAGCTGTACAACATAATCCAGATATAAAAGCCCAAAATAAGCGATTAGTGGAGCAAGGTAAAACAAAAATGCAGGCAATTGGTGCTGCAATGAGAAAGCTGACACATATCTGTTTTGGTGTTGTGAAGAATCAAACTGAATATCAGCCCCAAGCTATTTAAAGAAAGCTTGAGGCTGGTTAGAAGAGATGGTATCTACTCTTCAATTATAATATGGGTGTTGCTATTTAAGGCTTTTGCTCACTTTTACACCACTGTTTCGTATTCATGACACTTACCCTCCAATTGAGTCTAATTAATTAGTCTAAAAATCTCTTCAAAACATGAAAAATGTCTCTAAAAACTATACCCTTCGGCGCAGTTATTATTTAAATAATGGATGAGCACACACACATGACAACATCTCAAGATGCAACGCTTTCAAATGCATCACCAAACACACACACAAATTCAAGCAAAAATTCAAATACAAAAACTAAATGGAACCTGCACGATACGCAGTGGACATTAAGTTTATTTGGTACCGCCGTTGGTGCGGGTATTTTATTTTTACCTATTAACATTGGTATTGGCGGTTTTTGGCCGTTAATTATTATGGCGTGTTTAGCGTTCCCAATGACCTTTTTTGCGCACCGTGGATTAGCGCGCTTTGTACTTTCATCAAAAAATAAAGATGCCGATTTTACCGACGTAGTTGAAGAGCATTTTGGTGTGACTGCGGGGCGGTTAATTTCCTTGTTGTACTTTTTATCTATATTCCCAATTTTGCTTATTTACGGTGTAGGTTTAACCAATACCGTTGATAGTTTTATGGTTAATCAAATGGGGATGGAATCACCTTCTCGCGTGCTACTTTCGGGCGTATTAGTTGCAGGCATGATTAGCTTAATGATGGGCGGCGAGCGCTTAATGCTACGTGCCTTTGCTATTTTAGTGTATCCGCTTGTGGGCATATTGTTCTTTTTATCACTTTATTTAATCCCTAGCTGGCAGATGCCAGATATGACGGTGCCTGAAATAGGCAGCTTTAGTAAAACGTTGTGGTTATCGATTCCTATTATTGTGTTTTCGTTTAGCCACGCAGCGGCTATCTCAAGCTTTGTAAATGTGCAACGCGGTCATTACGGCGAACAAGCTACACGTAAGTCTGAGGCGATTTTAAAGCGCACTAGCTTGCTACTTATTACTTTCGTACTGTTATTTGTGTTCTCTTGCGTGCTGTCGCTTACAGGCGAGCAAATGGCAGCAGCTAAAGCGGCTAACGTATCGGTTTTATCCTACCTTGCTAATATTACTGATAACTCGTTTATTGCCACACTTGGGCCACTTGTTGCCTTTATTGCTATTACATCGTCGTTTTTGGGTCATTTTTTAGGTGCACGCGAAAGCTTTACAGGTTTAGTAACTAAACAAACAGGCTTAAGCGCTGGCGTTACCGATAAAATTGGTGTGTTAATCATGTTTTTAGCTATTTGGTTTTGTGCTGTTAAAAACCCAAGTATTTTAGACATGATGGATCAGTTATCGGGCCCTATCATTGCGATGATTTTATTCATTATGCCAATGATTGCAGTTTATAAAGTACCTGCACTTAATAAATACCGAAATCGCTTTAGCACGCTATTTATATTAGCGGTTGGCTCGCTTGCTGTATTTGCACTTTTATACAGCATGCTTAAGTAATAAAACTGTTTATACAAAAGCCCGGCTACTTTTTAGCCGGGCTTTTTTGTGTGCTGTTTATCTCAAATTGTTTTTTTATAGTCGCTCTTCAGGCATGTTATAAATTAACTAGCCTAAAAATAAAACAATTATGCACTTTACTAAACAACTCCTACTTTACGTAAGCTTGCTAACTACGCTTGTTTTAAGCCTCTTTGTTAAAGCCGATGACGCTCCCACTATTTTATCGATGAAAGAGCGCGCTGCGTTTATAGATAAAATAACTGAGCTTAGAGTTAATACCTTAATGCCCTCATTAATGAAGCAGCACAACACTGATATGTGGCTACTTATAAGTCGTGAATATAACGAAGATCCAATATTAAAAACAATGCTGCCTGCAACATGGCTTTCAGCCAGACGCACCACTATTTTGCTATTTGCACTTAATAAACAAGGTGGTGTTGATGCTTACGCTATTGCGCCTTATAAAATAGGTAACGTATTTAAAAAAGGGTGGGATAAACAAACACAACCAAGCCAGTGGGAAGCACTCAATACACTTATTGAGCAATACAAACCTCGCAACATTGCGCTTAATACTTCTACCGACTGGGCACATGCCGATGGCCTTGTGCTAGGCGATTACAAAACCTTAATGGCTAACTTGCCCGCCACTTATCACAATAAAATAATTTCTGCAGAGCCGCTTGCTGTTGCGTGGTTAGAGCAACGCATTCCTGAAGAAGTTAAAATGTATAAACATATTGTCGCTATTGCCCATCATATTATTGCAGAGGGGTTTTCGGGTAAAACAATTACGGTTGGTGAAACAACTAACGATGACTTGGTATGGTGGTTTAGAGAGCGCGTAAAAGAGCTCAAACTACAAACATGGTTTCACCCGAGTATTGCTATTCAGCGCGCCGATGCGAAGTCGTTCGATCATGAAGAAAGCTTTACCAATGGCTACGATGATAACGTTATACAAGCCGGTGACTTGCTTCATGTAGATTTTGGGATTACTTATTTACGCTTAAATACCGACACTCAGCAGCATGCGTATGTGCTCAAAGAAAACGAAATAAGTGCACCTAGTTACTTAGTTGAAGCACTAAAAAGCGGTAATAAACTACAAGACATATTTACCAATCAATTTGCGGTAGGTAAAACCGGTAATGAGGTTTTAGCTGCAGCACGAAAAGCCGCTATTGTTCAGGGATTAAAACCCACTATTTATACTCACCCTCTTGGCTATCATGGTCATGCTGCTGGCACTACATTAGGTATGTGGGATTCTCAGCAAGGTGTACCGGGAGATGGTGACTATCCGCTGCATTTAAATACGGCTTACTCAATTGAGCTTAACAATGCTGTGTTTATAAAACAGTGGAATAAAGAAATAAGAATAATGCTAGAGGAAGATGCTATTTTTGATAAAAGCGGTGTCTGGTATTTAAATGGCCGACAAACACAGCTATTGCTTGTAAAATAAAGTATAAAAAAATGGCGCTCACTGAGCGCCATTTTTAATTTAATTCGTTGCTATTATTCTGTATCTGGCAGGTTACGGCCATAGAATATTTCTTGCATTTCACGGGTCAGCTTTGAGCGAATTTCGTCTTCTTCGCCCTCTGATAAATCTGCCGTAGAAAGGCCGAATAAATACGTGTTTAGATCGGTTTCTTTTAACATCATTTTGGTATGGAACAGGTTTTCTTGATACACGTTCACGTCCATCATTTGGTACGCTTCTTTTGTATCTTCTGTCATGAAGTTTTGAATCGAGCTAATAGCATGATCAATGTAGTGCTTAACACCGTTTATGTCGCGGGTAAAACCACGAACGCGGTAGTCAATTGTTACTACGTCTGATTCAAGGCTATGAATTAAGAAATTTAACGCTTTAAGTGGCGAAATAATGCCACAAGTAGACACTTCAATATCAGCACGGAATGTACAAATACCATCATCAGGGTGAGCTTCTGGGTATGTGTGTACACAAATGTGGCTTTTATCTAGGTGCGCAACAACTGAATCAGGTAATGGGCCTGGTGCTTCGTCAGCATCGTAATTTTGCTGCTCTTCTACTGGTTCTTCTGAAACCAAAATAGTTACACTTGCGCCTTGCGGTTCATAATCTTGGCGCGCTACATTTAAAATGTTAGCACCAATAATATCAACAACTTCACCTAAAATGTCGGTTAGTCTATCTGCACTGTACTGCTCATCGATATATTCAATATATTCTTTACGTTGTTGCTCGGTCTTTGCGTAACAAATATCATAAATACTAAAGCTTAAACTTTTGGTTAAATTGTTAAAGCCATGAAGTTTAAGTTTATCGAAGGGTTTGTTCATAATAAACCAACCTATAAATTAGTGGGTTCTGCACCTGCAGAATGAAAAGTTCGCGGATTTTATACGAATTTCCCTCGTGGAAAAAGCGTTATTTTGCTTGATCTTGCACAACTTCGTGGCTATGCGTAATTTCTACTGTTTTATCAAGCATTAATGCAACTGAGCAATACTTTTCAGCAGAGAGTGAAACCGCGCGTGCAAGATGCTTTTCAGACACATTATTGCCTTTAACAACAAAGTGTAAGTTGATTTTGGTAAACACACGTGGGGCTGTTTCGGCGCGCTCTGCACTTAGTTGTACTTGTACATCTGAAAAATCTTGTTTGGCTTTTTTTAAAATACTAACCACATCAACTGATGAACAACAGCCAACTGACATTAAAACCATTTCCATTGGGCTTGGTGCTGCACTATCGCTGCCGCCATCAAACACAACATTGTGGTTAGAATTAGAACGACCAATAAACGTATCGCCTTCAACCCATTTTACATTTGCTTGCATTGTTATATCTCAAAAAAATATTTTCTTGATTGTAAGCAAGTTAGCCGTAGTTGCAAATGAAAATGCAACGCAGGGCTATAAAATGGCTAAGATTGTTGTGTTAAAGCGCTATCAAAGAGGTTTTTTACTAAACCTGCAAATTCATCTATAAAGGCATGCTGTTCAACCGTGACAGGCTGTGAGGTGATGCTGCTGAGGACTTCTTCTAAATCGTAAACTATGCCATCAACTTCGCGTACAATTTGACTACGCTGCTCTGTGTTGAGGTTTGTGTGCTGCTCGCAAATAAGCATCACATTTTGTGCAATAACGTCTTCAATTAACTCCATTACTGTTGGGGCACCTGGTTTTATTTCGCCTGGCTTCTCAAACAATGCTAAATTTTGAGTTAGATACATGATCAAATCATCGTACCCTTGCCTATCTAAAACCATTTTTGTACCACCTTTGTATAATTAATTATTTTTGATTTAAGCAGAAAGCGCTGTTGATTGCTAGCTTTGCGCGTTAGCAATACAAAAAAAGCAGCCGAAGCTGCTTTTATAATAATTAAGTAGTATTACTACTTAATCTATTTTTAAGCCTGGGCTTAGTGTTGCTGGCATAGCTACTTTTTCAAGCTCTACCGAAGCAACTGGGTATGCACAGTAATCGGCTGCGTAATACGCACTTGCTCTGTGGTTGCCCGATGCGCCAATACCACCAAACGGTGCTGCGCTTGATGCGCCAGTAATTGGGCGATTCCAGTTAACAATACCTGCACGAATACGACGTAAGAAATGGTCGTAATCTGCTGCACTGTCACTTAATAAACCAGCCGATAAACCAAAGGTTGTATCGTTTGCTTTATCAATGGCTTGGTCAAAGTCGTCAAAGCGGAATACTTTTAAAAGTGGTCCAAAATGCTCTTCATCTGGGAAGTCACTAATATTTGTACACTCAATAATACCTGGTGTTACAAAACCAGTATTGGCTGTGTGCTCAAGCTCTACTAATACTTGACCGCCAAGCTCAACAAGTTCGTTTTGCGCTTTAACCATGCCTGCAGCTGCAGCTGATGAGATCATAGAGCCCATAAATGGCTGGTCTGCATCATCGTAGTTGCCTACTTTAATCGCTTTAGTTGCAGTGATAAGGCGCTCTAAAATTGCATCGCCTTTGCTACCTTTAGGTAAAAACAATTTACGTGCACATGTACAACGCTGGCCGCTTGAGATAAACGCTGATTGAATAATATCGTGAACAACCGCTTTAGTGTCTTCAACGTCAGTAATAATAAGTGGATTATTACCACCCATTTCTAGCGCTAAAATTTTACCCGGTTGACCCGCAAACTGTTCATGTAAAATATGACCAGTACGCGAAGAACCCGTAAAGAACAAGCCATCAATACCTTTGTGAGCAGCAAGGGCTTTACCCGTTTCTACTTCACCTTGTACAAGGTTAATTACACCTGCTGGTAAACCTGCTTTCTCCCACAGTTTAAGCGTAAGCTCAGCTACTTTAGGAGTAAGTTCAGACGGTTTAAACACAACCGTGTTACCTGCTAAAAGCGCTGGCACAATGTGGCCATTAGGTAAGTGACCCGGAAAGTTATACGGACCAAATACGGCTACAACACCATGTGGCTTATGACGAATCATCGCACGGCCAAGTGGCATTGCGTTTTCTACGTCGCCAGTGCGCTCTAAAAATGCTTTTTCAGAAATGGCAATTTTACCAACCATAGCACCCGCTTCTATGCGAGTTTCCCACAGTGGCTTACCTGTTTCTTGTGCAATAGTAATAGCGAGCTCTTCGCTGTTTTCTTTTAATTGCGCTGCAAATGCTTTAATTATTTCTAAACGCTCAGTAAAACTTTTATCAGCCCATGCATAAAACGCTTCGCGCGCTGCATTTACTGCGGTGTCTACTTGCGCCGCAGTTGCCGATGAAGCCTGCCAAATAACGTCGTTATTTGCAGGGTTTACTGAATTAAATTCTGTGCCTTGGCCTTGTGACCATTGACCATTTATAAATTGTGCAGGATGAGTCATATACTTTCTCCTAAATTAAATCGTGGTTGCACTAACAATATCGCCAGTTTGCAAATGCAGTGCATCTGCTATTTCTTGCGATAAAATAAGGCTTTTTGCGCGCTCGTCAAATGTCATTGGTGCAACGGTTGCTCTAAAGTCATTAAGCTTTTCGTTAGCTAGTAACACCATGGTGTCGCCAGTCATTTCGCCAATTTCAACGTTAAAGTTACGTGCATTACGAATAGTCGCAATGTTATCTACTTTTGCTTCAACCGTTGGGCCGCCGTCAAAAATGTCTACGTAGCCATTAAACGTAAAGCCTTCGCTTTTTAATAACTCGATTGCTGGGCGAGTGTTGTCGTGTACTTTACCTATTACGGCTTGCGCATCTTTACTTAGCAAGTTTACGTAAATTGGGTATTTAGGCATTAATTCAGCAATGAAAACCTTTTGGCCAATACCTGTTAGGTAATCGGCTGTTGGAAAATCCATTGAGAAAAAGTGCTCTTCAAGCCACTGCCAAAAAGGGCTACTGCCGTTTTCGTCAGACACACCGCGCATTTCTGCAATCACTGTTTGCGCAAAACGCTCTTGATGCTGTTTTATAAACATAAAGCGCGCTTTTGAAAGTAGCTTACCGTTACAATTTTTACGATAACCATCTTTTAAAAACAATGTGCAAAGCTCTGTAGCACCTGTGTAGTCGTTACATAGCGTTAGAATATCAACCGCTTTGTATACGTCTAATGTGCGCGAAGAGTGAATCACTTTACTTAAGTGATAATGATAAAATGCATCATCAAGCCCTACCGCAGCTTCAATTGCAGATGTTCCTACAACTTCACCGGTTTCGCTATCTTCAAGAACAAACAGGTAGCCTTCGTCACCAGGTTGTGACGTTTGTTTAGCAAAAGAGCTTACTGAATGGTCGATCTTTTTTTGCAATAGTTCTTCGTTTAATGGCAAAGACGTAAAACCATGCCCTGATTCGTGGGCAATTTTCAGTAATGCTGAATAATCATTTTGCTGGATTGGGCGAAGGATCATCATGAGTCCGCTTGCTCCCTTATAAATAACGGTAAATAGGAATTGCAGGGCAAGTAGTGCTTGCCCTTAATTGGTTGGCTTAAGTCGCTTATGCGTTTACTACGCTTGCTACTGCTTTTTCAAAGCGTGCCATACCTTCGCGAATGTCCGCTTCAGGAATTACTAAAGATGGAGTGAAACGTATTACGTCTGCACCAGCAACTAATGACATAAGGCCTTGCTCAGTCCCTGCCACTAAAAACTCTTTTGCACGACCTTTATATTGCTCGCTCACTACTGCACCAATTAATAAACCTTGGCCACGGATTTCGCTAAATACGTTGTATTTTTCGTTAACCGCAGTAAGTAGTTCATTAAATAATGCTGCTTTAGCTTTTACGCCAGCAAGTACTTCTGGCGTATTTACTGTATCAAATGCAGCTTCTGCAACAGCACACGCAAGCGGGTTGCCGCCATAAGTAGAACCATGAGTACCTACTTTAAGGTGCTGTGCAATCTCAGTTGTTGTGATCATAGCGCCAATAGGAAAACCGCCGCCAAGTGCTTTAGCTGAAGTTAAAATATCAGGTACTATGTTTAAGCCTTGGTATGCGTATAAATCGCCAGTACGGCCAACACCTGTTTGAACTTCATCAAAAATAAGCAGTGCGTTATGTTTAGTACATAAATCGCGAACGCCTTGAGCAAACTCGTCAGTGGGTGAAACAATACCGCCTTCACCTTGTAGAGGTTCCATCATTACGGCACATGTTTTGTCGCTGATAAGCGCTTCAAAAGCAGCTAGGTCGTTATAATCACAATGTACAATGTCGCCAGGCTTAGGACCAAAACCATCTGAATATGCAGCTTGGCCACCCACAGTTACGGTAAAGAATGTACGACCGTGGAAACCTTTGTTGAACGCGATGATTTGTGATTTTTCTGCGCCAAACTTATCAAGTGCAAAACGACGCGCTAACTTAAGCGCTGCTTCGTTTGCTTCTGCGCCTGAGTTGGCAAAATAAACTTTTTCAGCAAATGTAGCATCAACCATTTTTTTAGCTAGACGAAGTGCCGGCTCATTGGTCATTACATTTGATAGATGCCAGATTTTTTCGCCTTGCTCTTTTAATGCGCCTACTAATGCAGGGTGGCAATGGCCAAGACAGTTAACTGCAATACCACCAGCAAAGTCGATAAACTCTCGACCTTCTTGATCCCATACGCGAGAACCTTCGCCTCGAACAGGAATTACGCTTGAAGGTGCGTAGTTAGGAACCATTACGTGATCAAATAATTCGCGATTGACTGTCATTTTATTTCCTCTTAATTGTGAGCAACACAAAACATCAAAATAGGTGTTTGGTTAATATTTGTAACCAACTTTATAGGCAAGATCAGTAACCTGATAATTGCGCAAAATTGCTTTGTGGTTCAATTTTCAGACGCACATTATTTCAGAATTACTTATATCTGTCTCGTTAAAAACTTTCATGTATCCCTTGAAAATAAAGGGCTAAAGATATTATTTCATAGATAGTGAATAACTATTTGCATAGCTATTTATGCTTATTTTTAAACAACTAACCGCATGAGCACCAAGGCGCGCATGCTTTAATCGGCAAATATGCAATATAACAATAGAGTGAGAATGAATGGTTAGTCGCAAAAAAATTAACAAAAAATTCAGATTTTTAGTCAATTTGAATAGCTAAATTGGTAAAATTACTCGATTGGAGGGTTTTTAGTTCCGTTTTAGTGAACTTAAAGTACGAAAACCAGCTTAGAGTTTCATCAGGCTCAATAAGTTGATGCTCTTTTAAATTAAGATATTGAGAGTAGCAACGTGCCTTTAGCATTACTTCTGTTAATGGCAGTAATGTATCGCCTTTATCTACCCCATTTACTAGCTGCTGCATTACACCTTTAAACGGTAAATATTTAAAAGCCATTTTGTCTATTACTTTGGCGCTTACTTCTATCGACTTATTGCTAAGTAGAGTGGTTAAAAATAGCGGGTCGGGCTGTAGCTCTAATAATGCGGTGTGTAAATCTTTTTGGTTTTCATTTCGGGCTAACTGCACTTTGCGTTGCCATACTTTCTCAAACGTTTTTAAGTACAAGCGCACTAATGCAATTCGCCCTACATCTAAAAGCATTCCAAGGGTAAATGCATGTACGTCATTCACATTATTAATTTGTGCAATTTTTTGCGCTGCAATCGCGTTTGCCATCGCGCTGTCGCGTAGCCGGCGTTTTAATAATGAAAATGGTTCGGTGCTATGTGGCATCCAATGACGGGCAGCAAATGTAGGAATCACTAGCTGTAAGTTATCAAGGCCAATATAACGAAGGGCAAGCGATGGTTTATCTACTTTCACAGACGTGTTTTTACTACGCTGATTACGATAGTAAGGTAAATTAACAAGCGTTACTAATTCTCTACCCAACCAGCCTATATCATTTACCAATGGTTCTAAGCGCCCTACTGATGCCGACTTTACAGCTAATATATCGAGTATATTGGCAATGCCATCTTCAATGCCTATAGTACTGTGAATTACACCATCTATATCTTCGAGCTGCTTATATATAGCTGTTTCAATTGTTTTGTGTAGTTGCTCACTCGCTTGAGCGCGGTACTTATGATGTGCAGTACTGCTTTGCTGGCGTTTATTCTGTGCGGCCACTTCAACCTGAAGCAAAGTGCGTTGCTTCATGGGTTCGCCGTAATCTATATCTAATGTATGGATGAAACCAATTTGCTGATGCGCAAAGCTGTGCCCAAGCAATAAGTCATGAGCCCGTTGGCTTAGTATTTTGGCAGTACGCTGCTGGGCTACAAGTTCAGTCATGACATCCATTAATAAAGTATTAAATGCTCTGTGTATTATAACATTAGAAGCGAGTTAAAAAGTTATCAAGCAGTTCTAAGCCTTGATCAGTTAGAATAGCTTCGGGGTGAAACTGCACACCTTCGATTGCTAGTTCTTTATGAAGTAACCCCATAATTTCGTCAAACTCGCCTTGCTCAGTCTGAGTCCATGCGGTTACTTCAAGTTCTTTAGGTAGAGTTTGTGATTTAACCACTAAAGAATGATAACGACACACTGTTAACGGGTTAGCTAAACCTTTAAACACCCCTTTATTAGTGTGAACTATGGGTGATGTTTTACCGTGCATTACTTTTTTAGCACGTATTACATTTCCCCCTAAAGCTTGTGCGATAGTTTGATGCCCCAAGCAAATTCCTAAAATAGGATATTGCCCTTTTAGTTGCTCAACAACATTTAACGAAATACCCGCTTCGTTAGGGGTGCATGGCCCCGGCGATAAAACGATGTGTTTCGGGTTCAACTGTTTTATTTGTGCAATGCTTAGCTCGTCATTACGTTTTACTAAAACGTCTTGATCTAAACGCTGAAAATATTGCACTAAGTTGTAAGTAAACGAATCGTAGTTATCGATCATTAACAGCATTACACAACAAACCTTATAAATTATTGACCACTTACTTCACACAAGTAGTACTAAGCGCTGCATTCTACCACTATTAATTAACCAACATAAATTAGCAAAAAGCGTTAAAAATTAACTCTTTTAGCTAAAATGCTTAAAAGTCTTTAGCGGGTACTAGTTTACTTAACCTGAACTCTGGTTAATAGATTTATTAACGTATTGAATCATGGTTATATTTAAATTTATTTTCTCTAGCCAGAGATTCCTTGCACCTTGAGCAATAATATCGAACCCTAAGCTTTTCACGAGTAGTTAATACAACTATTTAAACTGTATACCCCAACAATAAATTATTGACTCCTAAAGTACGTGCGTTTATTGATCGCTCTGTTAAATACTTTGGTGAAATGCCTTACTGGGCAAAATAAACAGATTGTTTGCTCTACATCAAATTAGCGGCTCAATGGTTGAATTATATCTATGTAAGCCCCAGTGTATTATATGAAAGGCAGTAATTCACTTATACAACTCACTTACTTGTGAGCTCATTTATATCCTATTAAGGAGCGAATATGTTAGGCGAAGACCACTCATTAACTAATGACTTTCCAGAGTACTTAAGGACAATTGCCGAGTTAAATGAAAGCGATACTGAATTTGCAAAAAAAGCAGATAAGTACGACAAGCTAGATAAAGAAATTAGAGTGTTAGAGCTCAAAGATGCGCCCATAAGCGATGAGCAAATGCATCAGCTAAAACATGAACGTACAGAATTAAAAGATTGGCTATACGAGCGCTTGCAGCAAGAGCAGTAATCCAGCTAAAAAAAGAGCTCACTGACAAGTGAGCTCTTTAGATCAACCATAAGGATTTTTTCTAAAACTTTACAAAGCCACCCACAGATTTCATAAATACAGTACTTGGGTTAATAACATCTTTGCGTTTCTAGCAAGTGCTATCGGTAGCACCGGTAAGTAAAACTGTTTTATTTATGTTGCTCTCTCCTAACTTTGTTCTCGCTATATTAGCAGCCCCCCTACCGCTGAAATTAGGTCAATAATCGAAACAGTTTATCTAATCAATTGATAAAGCTAAGCCTTTGTTAGTTAAAATAAAAGCATGCTATTTAGAGGCAGGCGAGTGTTTAATCTGAATGTTTTTTATGCTTTTATTTGAATTATCCAACAATCATAACTATTGTTTTTAAACCACCTTAATAGTAGTATTTATCATATAAATACACTTTTCGAGAATAAACATGAAAGTTTTAGTCACTGGCGGCATGGGTTACATAGGTAGCCACACATGTATTGCATTGCATGAAGCAGGTATTACACCTGTTATTTATGATAACTTGTCTAATGCTAGTTCGCGGGTACTTGACCAACTCGAAAAGATTACTGGCACTCGGTTTGAGTTTATATTGGGTGACATTCAAGACGAGCAACAATTTAAACTCGCCCTAAAACATACTAAAGCCGAAGCTGTTTTTCACTTTGCGGCTTTAAAAGCCGTTGGCGAATCAACTGAGCAACCACTGCGTTATTATCAAAATAATGTGTCGGGCACATTAAGCATGCTACAAAACATGCAAGAGGCAGGCGTTAACCATATTATATTTAGCTCATCGGCTACAGTATACGGTGAGCCAGACTACCTCCCTATTGACGAAAAGCATCCTATACGCGCAACTAATCCTTATGGTTGGACTAAAGTCATGGTTGAACAAGCCATGCAAGACGTATGTAATGCCAACAGTCAATTTATGGGTATTGCGCTTCGTTACTTTAACCCAGTAGGTGCACACCCAAGTGGTTTATTAGGTGAAAGCCCTAATGGTATTCCTAATAACTTAATGCCTTTTATTGCTCAAACCGCAGTAGGCAAACGCGACGTGGTTAATATTTTTGGTGACGACTACGACACCGAAGATGGCACAGGCGTGCGCGACTATATTCATGTTTTAGATTTAGCGAAAGGTCATGTTGCGGCATTTATGCAGCATAAAACAGATACCGCCTTTCATGCTTACAACTTAGGCACAGGGCAAGGTTATTCTGTGCTTGATATGATCAAAGCATTTAGCGCATCAGCCAATAAAGATATTCCGTATAAGATTGCACCGCGCCGTGCAGGTGATATTGCCTGTAACTACGCCGATGCCACGAAAGCGCAAAACACACTTAACTGGCACGCAGAACTAACACTTAGCGACATGACAAACGACACATGGCGCTGGCAAACTAATTACCCAAGTGGGTTGGAGAGTTAACATGGCTTTATTAGAAAGTACTCACAGACGTAAAAATCCGCTAACGGGTCGTTGGGTATTAGTGTCACCACATCGTAATAACCGCCCATGGTTAGGCGCAACAGAAGCCGTTAACGAAAACGTACTACCAAAACACGATGACAGCTGCCCACTTTGCCCAAGTAATACCCGTGCAAATGGCGACAGCAATCCAGATTACAAATACACACACGTATTTAGAAATGACTTTGGCGCATTAACACCTAATGCCAGCGAGCAATTACAAGCCTTAGAGTCAGACAGCGATTTATTTATTGCCGATGAAGCCAGTGGCGAATGCCGCGTAATTTGTTTTTCTCCAGAGCACAATAAAACACTACCAGAGCTTAGCCAAAACGCATTGCACGAAGTAGTAAAAACCTGGAAACAAAATTACACAGAGCTTGCACAGCAGTACGAATGTGTACAAGTTTTTGAAAATAAAGGCGAGATCATGGGTTGCTCGCAACCTCATCCTCACGGCCAAGTATGGGCTCACTCGCATTTATCAACCGAAATAGAAGCCGAAGATACCCAGCAGCTTGCCTATTATAAAAAGCATGGTACAGCTATGCTTGCCGATTACGCGCAAAAAGAGCAAGCAGATCAAACACGTGTTGTATTTGAAAACGAACATTGGCTTGTTGTGGTGCCATTTTGGGCAGCATGGCCGTTTGAAACAATGCTAGTAACTAAAGATAATATTCAAAACTTTAGCCAGCTAAACGATGTGCAAACCGACTCTTTGGCTCAGGCACTTAAAGTATTAACCACTAAGTACGACAACGTATTTAATTGCAGCTTCCCATACTCAATGGGGTGGCACAATGCACCGGCTAACAGAGGCTCTGATGAGCAACATTGGCGCTTACATGCTCATTTTTATCCGCCGCTACTTCGCTCTGCTACTGTTAAAAAACACATGGTAGGCTACGAAATGCTAGGCGAAAGCCAACGCGACTTAAGCGCAGAAACCGCTGCTTCTATTTTAAAAGCAGCCAGTACCACACACTATAAAGATACAGCAGGACACACAGATGAAGCTTAACGAATTCCAACAACAATTTTTGTCACTGTATGGCGCGCCTGCTCAAGGTATTGCTGCAGCACCGGGCCGTGTAAACCTTATTGGCGAATTTACCGACTACAACGACGGTTTTGTTTTACCGTGTTCGTTAGAGTTTCGTACCCAAGTAATGTTTAAAGAGCGCGACGACAATATTATCACTGTGCATTCTTTAAATTATCCAGGCGAGCAAGACAGCTTTAGCGTTGATGAAGAAATTACTGAAGGCCAATCGCAATGGGGTAACTACATTCGTGCTGTTACTTATGTTCTTAAAAGAGCGGGCTACAAACTACGTGGCGCCGACCTACTAATTGACAGTAACTTACCGCAAGGTAGTGGCTTGTCGTCATCGGCCGCACTAGAAGTTGCAGTTGGCGGTATGTTTAACCATATTGCACAGCTTGGTTTACCGCCAGAGCAAATTGCGCTATTTGGCCAAGAAGCCGAAAATGACTTTATGCATTGCCAATGCGGCATTATGGATCAGCTTATTTCAGCTAAAGGCGAAAATGGGCATGCACTATTAATCGACTGTGAAAACCTAGCAACTAAATCAGTTAAAGTTCCTGATGATTTAAATATTGTTATTGTTAACTCTAACTACCCGCGTAAGTTGGTTGATAGCGAATACAACCAGCGCCGTATTGACTGCGAACAAGCAGCTGTAAAAATGGGTGTAGAAACACTTCGCCAAGCAACCATGACTGCCCTGCAAGCAGTAAAAGCGACATTAAGCGAAAACGAATATAAACGTGCACACCACGTAATTAGCGAAAACGATCGTGTAATTGCAGCAACAACTGCACTACAGAATAACGATATGGATGCACTTCGCACCCTAATGGCAGCATCGCATCAATCACTTAAACACGACTTTGAAGTAACCGTACCTGCAACCGATGGCCTAGTAGAGATTTGTAAAGAAGCCATGGGCGACCGTGGCGCAGTACGTATGACGGGTGGCGGCTTTGGTGGTGCTATTGTATGTTTGTGTCGCGATGCGGAAGTACCACTAATTAAAGCTGCGGTAGAAAAGCATTACTTTGAGCGTTTTAGCCTAAATGCTGATATTTACGTATGTTCAGCGGGCTCAGGATTACAAATTACGTCTTTTTAAATAAACTTAAGGAATAAGCATGGCAAAGGTTAATTGGGGAATTATTGGGTGTGGCAATATAGCTCACACCTTTGCTAAAAGCATTGCGCATTGCAGTGATGCACAGCTTATTGGCGCGGCTTCAACGAGTATGCAGCGCGCTAAAGAATTTGCCACACCGTACAATATTCAAGGCTACGAGAGCTATCAAGCTCTTATGCAGTGCCCAAATATAGACGCTATTTATATTGCCAATACGCACGATCAACACTTTAAAACTATCGCCCAATGCTTAACACACAATAAGCACGTGCTAAGCGAAAAACCGATTACCGTTAATGCTAAGCAATTGCAAAACCTCACTGAGCTTGCCAAGCAACAAAACTGCTTTTTAATGGAAGGCGTTTGGATGCGGTTTTTACCAGCCATAGTAAAATTACAACAACTCCTAAGTGAAGGTGTTATTGGTAATGTGCACAGTGTTAATGCCAACTTTAGTTTACCTGGCAGCTTTGCCGACACTCACCGATTAATGAACCCTGTAACAGCGGGTGGCGCCCTGCTCGATTTAGGTATTTACCCTATTTCGATTGCTGATGTGGTATTTAATAAAGCCCCTGAACACATCAAATCCTTTGTATATAAAAGCACAACCGGCGTTGATGAGCGAAGCACTGCTATAGTTGATTACGGTAACGGGCAATTTGCATCTCTTGCCAGCGCACTGCAGCAAAATGGCCCAACAGAAGCATGTATTAATGGTGAGCTTGGCTATATTCGAATACCTCAGTTTGTAGGTGCAAAAACGCTAGAGCTACACATAAACGACCAAGACCCTCAGTACTTTAAATACGATTTTAGCGACGATGAAAACTTTAAGTTTGAAATTGCACATGTCACGCAGTGTATATTACAAAAACAAACCCAAAGCTGTGTATTACCACTGGGTACTAGCTTACGAGTTATGAACATAATGGATACCTTACGAGCACAATGGCAGTTGCAATATAGCAATGCCATCGAGTCAGCTGAACTGACAAATTAAAAAATAAAAATACACAACAAGGACACACAATGACACACACACTCAAGGCGCTTTCAAAAGCCATATTACTTGCTACGTGCAGTTTATCTGCCAGTGTAGCTGTTGCTGAATCTAATAAACCAGAGCAGCTATACCCGCCAATCACTAGCGAAGTACTCCCAGAGCTTGCAGCTAAAGGTAGCTACAATGTAGGTGTGCAAACACTTGATTTAGTTAACCCTGCGCAATTTGACCCCGCTACACAAGGTCAAAAAGATCGCCCTTTAAAAGTAGAAGTGTGGTATCCGGCTGCAAATACAGCAAAAGCGCCACTTAGCAGCTACACAGATGAAACTCGCTCAGGTAAAGAGTTTACTCTGCAAGCCGATGCAATGCGTGATGTCGCCATTAATAATAAAGAACACTACCCTGTGATAGTGCTTTCGCACGGTTATACCGGTTACCGTACAATTATGTACTACCTTGGCGAGCATTTAGCGTCGCACGGTTACATTGTGGTAGCTATTGATCATACTGACTCAACCAATGCCGATGTTGATTTTAAAAATGCGCCGTTCTCTGGCTTTTTTAGCACGCTTATAAATCGCTCACGCGATCAGCAGTTTGTTATTAATTACTTTAATGAGCAAAACAACTTTGCAAGCAAGCAAGTAGATAACAAAAGCGCAGGCGTAATTGGTTACTCAATGGGTGGCTATGGCGCTGTAAATACGATAGGTGGTTGTTACGCTTTTAATGAGCAAACAACGGCTATGTTTACGGGTATGAAAGACCCTGTTCAAATTGAAAAAGTACAGCAATTACTAAACAGCTGCGCTGGTGGGCAATACAAAAACCCAAAAGTAGACCCACGTATAAAAGCGATGGTGGCCTTTGCGCCTTGGGGCGGACAGCACGCTATATTTGATGCCAAAGCGATGGGAAATATTAAAGTACCTTCGCTTTATGTCGCCGGTAACTTAGATGACATTTCTGGCTATGAAGGTATTAAAAACCTTTATAACCAAACAGGCAGCAAAGATAAATACATGCTTACTTACAAAAATGCACGCCATAATATTGCACCACACCCAGCCCCTGCTATTGCACAAAGCAGCAGTGAGCTAGATATAGGCCATTACTACGAGCCTTCGTGGTCTATGCGCACAATTAACGAAACCAACAAGCATTTTGTACTTGCGATGATGGACTGTCATGTAAAAGGCATAACCACTCAATGTGAATACTTAGATTTACCACAAAACGGCGACCAAGCTGTTGTTGACGGTAAACCACTACCACAGTGGCGCGGGTTTGATAATCGCTTTTCTACCGGTATGGATTGGCAGCAAGCTAAACCACACGCTAAATAACTTACTCAACACGGCTATCTTTTTTTATAGCCGTGTTCGCACTTAAAATCACCTCAAAGTAAAACGTGTTTTATTAAAGAGTTACCTGTTAAAAAAACACGCTTACTTTTTAATCAGGAATTTTAAGAAAAAATCATTGCCATTAGCCTCAGTTAAAGGCAATCTAGCTATATATAAGATAAATAATATTAATAATTATGTCCAAATACATACTCTCAATTGATCAAGGAACCACAAGCTCTCGGGCCATCTTGTTTACAAAAGATGCAGACGTTTTTGGTACAGCACAACAAGAATTTTCGCAGCATTTTCCACAAAATGGTTGGGTAGAACACGACCCTAACGATATTTGGCAAACAGTGCTTAGCACTAGTCGCGAAGTGTTAACTAAAAACGATGTAAAGCCTGAAGAAATTATTGCCATTGGTATCACCAACCAGCGCGAAACCACTTTAGTGTGGAACAAAAAAACAGGCAAAACAATTTATAACGCTATTGTATGGCAAGACCGTCGCACAAGTGACTATTGCGAAAGCCTAACAACTGATGAGCTTTGCCAAACGATAAGCGAAAAAACAGGCTTATTGCTCGACCCTTATTTTTCAGCCACTAAAATTCGTTGGATTTTAGATAACGTTGAAGGCGCACGCGAACAAGCCCTCGCAGGCGAACTCGCCTTCGGTACAGTTGACACTTACCTACTTTGGCAGCTAACAGGCGGCAAAGAGCACCGCACCGATGCAACCAATGCATCACGCACCATGTTATTTAATATTCACACCCAGCAGTGGGATCAAGAGCTTCTAGAGTTATTCGATATTCCAGAATCTATGCTGCCAGAAGTAATGGATTCAGCTGACGAGTTTGGTTCAACGAGTGCTGACATTTTTGGCGCGCCAATTCGTGTTTGTGGTATTGCAGGCGATCAGCAAGCTGCGCTTGTTGGCCACGCATGTTTTGAACAAGGCATGGCAAAAAGTACTTACGGTACTGGCTGTTTTTTAATGCTTAACACTGGCGAAAAAGCACTGACCTCAGAAAACCGCTTATTGACCACTGTTGCTTATAGATTAAACGGCAAGCCAACTTACGCCATTGAAGGCAGTATATTTATGGCTGGCGCAACTATGCAGTGGATTGTTGAAGGCTTAAAGCTACTTAGCCATGCTGGCGAAAGTGAGTCGATGGTTAAAGATGTACCGCTCGATCATGGTGTATTTTTAGTGCCTTCGTTTACGGGTTTAGGTGCTCCTTATTGGGACCCTAATGCACGTGGCGCTATTTTAGGGCTAACACGCGATTCGGGTATTAGCACCATAGTTGCTGCAGCGCTGCAATCAGTTGGCTACCAGACCAAAGATTTACAAAAAGCGATGGAGCGTGATGGTCTTCGCCCAAGTGTGCTTCGTGTAGATGGCGGTATGGTAAAAAATAATTGGGTTATGACCTTTTTATCAAATATTTTAGGCGCAACAGTTGAGCGCCCAACTGTGACCGAAACCACTTCTTTAGGCGTAGCATATTTAGCAGGCTTACAAACGGGTGTGTACGAGTCAACTGAGCAGTTATCTAAAATGTGGACATGCGACCGTCGTTTTGAGCCAACCATGAGTGCCGACGAGCGTAACGACCTATACGCAAAATGGCAGCACTGCGTAGCTCAAGTATGCTTAACGAATAAAAACTGCCCATAGTAAATACTAAGTGGTTAAGGCCAATACTTTAACCACTTTGCTTTTTTAACTTAGCTAAATGCTAGATTTAAAAGGCATGCTTTACTGCTTTAAATTGAAAATGGATTGGCGTCAAAATTAACGAATAAAAAACTGGGTTTTCTATTGTCAAATGAAAACAGCAGCTTTATGATGCTTATGTCTTATTTATATTACAAATAAAAAGGTTAGCTCGGTGGAATTAGCAGATAACGAATATGACTTACTAGTCATCGGTGGCGGTGTAAACGGCACTGGAATAGCAGCTGATGCAGCAGGCAGAGGATTAAAAGTACTCTTGTGCGAACAATCAGACCTTGCCTGTGCAACATCTTCAAATAGTTCTAAGCTGATCCACGGTGGTCTACGCTACCTTGAGCATTACGAATTTAGATTAGTAAAAGAAGCCCTAGCAGAGCGAGAAGTGCTACTTAAGAACGCACCCCATATTATGTGGCCACTTACTTTTAGATTGCCGCATCAAAAGCATTTACGCCCTGCATGGATGATTCGCATTGGTTTGTTTATGTATGACAACCTAGCGAAACGCGAAACACTAGCGGGTTCTCGAAGCATTAAATTTGGCGAAAATAGCGTTTTAGAACCCTCTATTACCAAAGGGTTTGAATACTCTGATGGCTGGGTTGACGATTCTCGCTTAGTCGTTTTAAACGCCCTTGCGGCGCAGGAAAAAGGCGCCGTTATTACCACACAAACTAAGTGTGTAAATGCTAAACGTGAGCACGGTAAATGGCAGGTAACGCTTGAACAACAAAAGAGTAAAGCTAAATACAGCATTTCAGCCAAAGGTATCGTTAATGCTGCAGGCCCGTGGGTTGCTAAGTTATTTGATGAAGCCCTAACAGAAAAATCGCCACAAAATATTCGCCTTGTAAAAGGTAGCCACATTGTAGTGCCTCGCATTCACGATGAGAAACAAGCTTATATTTTACAAAATAAAGATCAGCGTATTGTGTTTGTTATTCCGTTTGAAGATGACTTCTCACTTATTGGCACAACCGATGTAGAACACAAAGGTGAAGCACAAGACGTTAAAATTAGTGATGAAGAAATTGATTACTTAATTGATATTACTAATACCTACTTTAAACAACCGATTAAACGCGAAGACATAGTACATACCTTTTCAGGTGTACGCCCATTACTTGATGACGAATCAGTTAATGCGCAAGCCGTTACACGCGATTATAAATTAGAGCTTTCGAGTGATGCTAAACAAACACCTCTACTGAGTGTGTTTGGTGGAAAAATTACAACTTATCGCAAACTTGCCGAAGCTGCGGTTAATAAGCTTGAAGACTTTTACCCACAAATGAGCAAAGCATGGACCAAGCATAGTTCGCTCCCTGGTGGCGATTTTAGCTCTGTAGAAGCACTTAAATCAGAGCTAAAAGCAAAATATGAATGGTTACCTGAAATAACACTTAAACGCTTTGTACGCACTTATGGTACTCGTGCTAAAAATATATTAGGCAGTGCAACTGGGTTGAGTGATTTAGGCCAAGATTTTGGCCATGGTTTATTTGCAGCAGAAGTAGATTACTTGCTAAATGAAGAGTGGGCAGAAAACGCATACAATATTTTATGGCGCCGCAGCAAATTAGGACTACGTTTTAATGAGGCACAAGTTGCTGCGCTTAATGATTATATTGAGCAAAGCAAAGCGGCTAAAATTGCTTAATAACCGCTAAAGTAATTGGCTGTTATAGTCCTAAAAAATTCCCGTGCAACCCCTTTATAATTTAATTATTATAGAGGGGTTTATTTTTTGACTCTAAATTAAATAAGTAATTAAAGCCGCTTAGCGTGGCTGTTTTAATATCAAACTCAACACACTTAACACCAATTTGTTTAAGCGCTGTGGTAAAACACTTATTAAGCTGCTTTGTGCCAATCACCACTACTTGTGTATCACTCAATAATTGCCACTCGCTTGCATGGCGAGCTGCTCGTACATCGCTGCCAATTAATACACCCGACAAATAAGCTTTGGCTTGTACTGGCGTTAACTCTTTTGAAAGCTGGCGTGTACGCACACTAAAAATACCATGAGCCAAGTTACCGCTATCACTACCTAAAGTTAGCTCACAGCCTTGCTCAAATGCTTTAAAATCAAACTCACCTTCTGCGCAGTCATTAGGAATTAAAACACTTTGATGACATAACAAATCGTATAACTCGCCGGTCATGGCTGTTTTAAAGCAAATGATTTCGCCGTTATTTATAAGCACCCATTTGGTATGTGTGCCAGGCAAACATAATAATATTTTACCTTGTTGATATTCTGGATTTTGCTTTAAAAACCCTAAAATTTGCAGCTCTTCGCCGCGCATTACATCAAACAAGCCGTTTTGCAGCGTACACTTTGTGCCAGGTAACGCTTTAATAATATGTCCATCGCAATCAAAGCTAACCGCAGCATTAAGTAGCCCTTCGGGATTAATTGGGCATTCTAAATATGGCGTTTCGTGCCAGCCGATGCTTGAGGTAATTTGCCCTGCAATATATATAGGTAAACTCCCATATTCTTGCTTCCACACCGAAATCGTGTCGATTAGGGTTTGCTCAAAATTTTGATTCGCCTTAACAACGCCAGGGCCATCACGTTGTGCTAATAATTTAAGTGTTGATTGCGCTTGTACTTCGCACAAATAAGCACGTAAATGGCTCGTGCCCCAGTCAACAGCAATAAAAAGAGATGAATTAGCCAAGCTTTAAAGCCTCCCACCGTCAATTTTAATACTTTGCCCGGTGATCATACTGCTTTCATCGGCGGCTAAAAAGAGTGCCAAATTAGCAACATCTTCAGGAGTTACTAATTTTTTAAGCGCCATGGCTTCCATCCACTTAACTTGCTCTTCTTCGGTAAACCAGCTTGCTAGTTGACGGTCGGTAGCCACCCACCCTGGCAAAATAGCGTTAACGCGAATACCAAACTCGCCGTAATCGCGAGCCAATGCCTTAGTCATACCAATTAGCCCTGCTTTTGCGGTTACATAGCCTGCCATTTGTGGCTGGCCCATAATCGCGTTAATAGAGCTAAAATTAATGATACTGCCGGCTCCATCGCCTTTCATAAAAGACATAGCAACTTGAGAGGCAAAAAATGCAGGGTTTAAGTTTATTTGTAAGCACTGATCCCAGTCTTGCACTGTAACGTCTTCGCTCGCTTGGCGGCGGTCGTTCGCTACATTATTGACTAGTACATTAATGGCACCAAAAGCGGCGCATGCATCCACAAGTGATTGCTGAAGTGCATGAGAGTCAGTTACATCAACTTGCCTATACCATAGTTTTGCATTGGGTAAATCACGAATAAGCGATTGCGCTGCCTTATCATCAATATCTATAAATGCTACTTTTGCATTTTGGTTTACAAAGGACTTAACCATTGCTCTGCCAATGCCTGATGCACCACCAGTAATAAAAATAACTTTACCAGAAAGACTATGATATTGAGCTAGGGTGTTCAAATTCAACTCTCCATACAGCGCATTTTCAATTTTAATTAAACCCTTTATAAACTTACATTTACAGTATAAATAGCCAAACTAAGTTGTTATTGCTGTGCTAAAATATTTAACTAATTAAAAGTTTATATCATATCCTTAAGTACATTAATATGATATATGATATATAATAAAGCAATATATCAACTCGGAATCCTGCGCAATGAAAAGCCAACCCCGTCAAAATTTAACACAACAATTAACCCACGATTTGGGTTTTGCTATTGTGCGTGGTGTTTACCCTGTAAGCGAAGGCCTGCCTTCTGAAGCCGATTTATGTATAAAGTATGATGTAAGTCGCAGCGCTACCCGCGAAGCGGTAAAAATGCTCTCTGCTAAAGGATTAATTTCATCCCGTCCTAAGCAAGGTATTCGTGTATTACCTGAAAGTAGCTGGAACATGTTTGATACCGACGTACTACGTTGGATTTTAAGCAGCAAGCCATCACTGTCATTATTAAAAGAGTTTACTCAAGTACGCGTTGCCCTTGAGCCACAAGCGGCCGCTCTTGCAGCACTAAATGCAACTGCTGAACAACTCGCTGAAATTGATAACGCCTTAGCCCGTATGGCTGAAGCAGACGAAGGCTTGGACGACCCACTAGAAGCTGACATTGCTTTTCATACCAGTATATTAGTTGCCAGTAACAATCGCTTTTTTGTGCAGTTAACTGAGTTTATTAGTACTGCCCTTAGAGTAAGTATTCGTTATACAAACCACATTAAAGGTGTACCGGGCGCAGACGTTGCTAAGCACGCTGATATTTTAGAAACCATAAAGTCACGCGATCCTGAACGCGCTAAAAAAGCAGTAGAAACAATTTTAGAAGAAGCACTACAGTTAATTGAATCTAAATTAGTTTAATGTTAGTTCAACATATTGTATAAATATTGAGTCCATCGAATTTACTCTTTGCAGTATATTTTATGGACTTTTTTATTGCCTATAAGGCTTAATACCAATCCGCAATAATACTTAATCATTTTGCGGGGCTAAACGTGTCGCTACCTGCGTTAAAAAATTCTCATTTACGACTGCATGGATGCAGAAGGTAGAGCAATGCAGGAGCAATTGCCGAGAACAACTAAATAGCGAATTTTTTGCCTAGCTACCAACACGTTTTTCCGCCCTCAAAATAGATCATTTAATTAAGCGAATTGGTATAAATTACAGGCGTTAAAAAATCCGATATCAGTCTCCTGATATCGGATTTTTAATTATTTAAATCAGATTAATAACTCTGGTTATTAACTGAGATAAAACGCCTTTTGCAGGCTAGAATTACAATCCTAATTTCTTCTCAAGATAGTGGATGTTAGTACCACCATTTTGGAAGTTTTCATCTGCAAGAATTCTCTTATGCAAAGGAGTATTAGTTTTAATTCCGTCAATTACTAGCTCGTTAAGTGCATTGCGCGCGCGGGCAATAGCTACATCACGGTTTTCACCGTAAGTAATTAACTTACCAATCATTGAATCGTAATGTGGTGGAACCGTGTAGTCAGCGTAAATATGGCTGTCCCAACGAATACCTAAACCACCTGCTGGATGGAAACGTGTAATTTTACCCGGTGACGGGATAAACGTTTCAGGATCTTCAGCATTAATACGACACTCAATAGCATGACCACGAATAACAACGTCGTCTTGAGTGAATGATAACGGTTGACCCGCTGCAATTTTTAACTGCTCTTTCACTAAATCGATACCAGTAACCATTTCAGTTACAGGGTGTTCAACCTGAATACGTGTATTCATTTCGATGAAGTAAAACTCGCCGTTTTCGTATAAAAACTCAAACGTACCTGCACCGCGGTATCCAATTTCGATACATGCACGTGTACAGCGCTCGCCAATGAATTTACGCGTTTCAGCAGTAATTCCTGGTGCTGGAGCTTCTTCAACTACTTTTTGGTGACGACGTTGCATAGAACAATCACGTTCACCTAAATGTACTGCATTACCTTGGCCGTCTGCTAATACTTGAACTTCGATATGGCGTGGGTTTTCAAGGAATTTCTCCATGTAAACCATGCTATTACCAAAGAATTGCTTAGCTTCTTGCTGTGTTAATGCAATTGAATCAATAAGTTCAGACTCGCTGCGAACAACACGCATACCACGACCACCACCGCCACCAGCGGCTTTGATGATTACCGGGTAACCGATACGCTTAGCAATTTGCATGTTGCGTTCTTTATCATCTGATACCGGACCGTCAGAGCCAGGAACACATGGAACGCCGGCTTTACGCATTGCTGCGATAGCAGACACTTTATCACCCATAAGGCGAATAGTGTCGCCACGAGGACCGATAAATACAAAACCACTTTGCTCAACTTGGTCGGCAAAATCAGCATTTTCTGCAAGGAAACCGTAACCAGGATGAATCGCTACAGCGTCAGTTATTTCAGCCGCAGCAATAATGCGCGGAATATCTAAATAACTTTCAGTTGCTGATGGTCTACCAATACAGATGGTTTCATCTGCAAGCAATACATGCTTAAGATCGCGATCTGCCGTTGAATGCACAGCAACCGTTTTGATCCCAAGCTCTTTGCAGGCGCGCAATATACGAAGTGCAATTTCACCTCGGTTTGCAATGACTACTTTATCTAACATTAGAGTTGGCCTTTTAGGTTACGCTATTATTCAATGATGAATAGTGGTTGATCAAATTCTATTGGCTCGCCATTTTCAGCTAAGATAGCTCTTACTGTACCGGCTTTATCTGATTCAATTTGGTTCATCATTTTCATAGCTTCGATAATACAAAGTGTATCGCCAACTTTAACTTGCTGACCAACTTCTACATATGCTGGAGCTTCAGGAGACGCAGCTGAGTAAAAAGAACCAACCATTGGTGATTTAACTTGATGACCCGTAGGCTCAGCTGGTGCTGCTGCTTCAACAGCTACAGGAGCCGCTGCAACTGGTGCTGCTGGCGCTGGTGCATATTGCTGTGGAGCAAATTGCGGGTAACCTGGGCCAGCGCTCATGTTGTTACGGTTAATACGTACTGATTCTTCACCTTCAGTGATTTCTAGCTCAGCAATACCTGATTCTTCTACTAATTCGATAAGCTTCTTTATCTTGCGAATATCCATTACACGACCCGCCTGTTAGTTTGTGTGTTAATTTAAATTAAATTGCGCTTTGCAACCGGTTAACAGCGGCGTTTAATGCTGCGTGATAACCCATTGCGCCTAATCCACATATCACGCCTTGTGCCACATCAGAAAAATACGAATGATGACGAAAGGCTTCACGTGCGTGCACATTACTTAAGTGCACCTCAAAAAACGGAATATCAACACTCAACAGTGCATCACGTAATGCGACGCTAGTATGCGTAAATGCAGCTGGGTTGATAATTATGTAATCAACCGCTTGCCAAGCATCGTGAATTCGTTCGATGAGTGCTTGCTCACTATTACTTTGAAAATGCGTTAACTCAACATCTAGACTATTAGCAGCACTGGTTAGCTCCTCCATAATCTCACTCAGCGTCTGAAAACCGTATTTATCCGGTTCACGTTTACCAAGCATGTTTAAATTTGGACCATTTATAACTAAAAGGTTAAATTTTGCAGCCATAATACGCGATATATCCTATAAGTAATGAGTTAAGCGGTTACTAACTAGTTTTTCACTTTTAAGTAAGCAGAAAAAGCAATGTAGCAACAATTTCTCACGTTAACCAACTATTATAGTGATTTCGACGTAAATAGCAGCAAAATACTGGTCTTATCAGTGTCGTGGGTACAAATATAAGAAGAATTAAGAAGGTGCCACTTAGTCAATTCAAGTGGCACTATTGCACTATTATTGTGCGCTGGCGCGCACAACTGCTAGGTGTTTAGCAAAGTCCTCAGCATTTAAAAAGCCCGTTACGCGCTGCGTACTAAGCTCTTGTCCTTGAGTATTAAAAAACAAAATACTAGGTAAACCAAACACCGTGTACTCTTCCATTAGCTCAATTGTTTTATTATCACTCTCAGTTAAATCAATTTGAATAAGCTGATAGTGGCTAAACTCACTTTGCACTTTGGCATCAGGAAAGGTGTAATGTTCAAACTCTTTACACGCCACACACCAGTCGGCATATAAATCGACCATAACCATTCGACCTTCGTCGTTTGCTTGTGCAACTGCTTCTTTTAGTTCTGCTAAATCAGCAACCTGTTTAAACTCATTATTTTGTGAGCTTACCTGTACTGTTTGTACTTGTACTGGCCAAAAGTAGTTTTTAGTTAACGTAAAGCCTGTAATAACAAGTAAGGTTGCAGCAAACCAAAGTGCAGTTTTTAACTTGCTTTGTGTTTGGTTACTTTGCCAATGATGTAAGTAAAGTGCTGTTGCTAATGCAAGCACACCTGCCATTAATAATATAATGTCGGCGCTTACTAGTCGCTCAAGTAATATAAGCGGCACAACGAGCATTACAAAACCAAACAAGGTTTTAACTTGCTCCATCCAACCACCTGCTTTAGGCAGCAATTTACCGCCAGATGTACCGAGTAATAACAATGGTAACCCCATACCTAAACTAAGTACGTACAGTGTTAAACCACCTACTAAGTAATCACCACTTTGCGCTACAAATAAGAGCGCCGCCGACAGTGGTGCCGTAGTGCAAGGTGATGCTATTAACCCTGAAAGTACGCCCATTAAAAATACGCCAACGTAGTTGCCGCCTTTTTGGTTGTTACTTACTTGGGTTAACTTGCTCATCATACTGCTTGGCAGTTTTATTTCGTACCAGCCAAACATCGACATAGCCAATAATACAAACAATAAACTAAAGCTGATTAACACAAATGGATGCTGTAAATACCCCTGCACTTGCCCACCAAGCGCCGCAACAACTAAACCAAGCGCTGCATAGGTAACCGCCATACCTTGTATATATACAAACGACAACGCAAACGCTTTTTTAGTTGAAAGGTTTTGCTGACCCGCAATTAAGCTCGACAAAATTGGAAACATTGGGAATACGCATGGCGTAAAAGCAAGGCCTACACCAACAGCAAAAAATATGAGTAAATTAGTTATTAAGCTCTGACTGGCTAATTGCTCAGTAAAAGTCAGTTCTTTTTCGGTGTCACCTGAATTTGTTGTAGGTTCAGTAGTTGGCTCGTTGAGTGCTGCAAATGTACTTTGCGCTGTTGCCGCTTCATCTGTAGCGCTATTTTGATCTACATTTTTAATCTGTGCGCCACTAATTACGCTAAGTGGGATACTAATCACTTCTGGTGGATAACAAAGCCCCGCTTTTGCACAGCCCTGATAGCGAACCTTAACAACCGCTCCCTCAGTGATATTACTTAACTTACTAACAACGCTCGCGGTATTAAAAAAGACTTCTGTTTTACCAAAAAATTCATCTTCAATAATTTCGCCACTACCAGAGTCACCTACTTGAATGTTTGCACCCTTGGCAATAACTTCTATTTTCTTTTTATATAAATAATAGTCTGGTGCTATATCCCAACCTACAAACAAGGTGCTGCCTTGCTGGTCAAAGTCAAATACAAACGCTTGGTCTACAGGTAAAAAAGTGTGTTGAGGAGGCCCAAGTAGATCACCAAGCACATTATTAGTCGCAGCCTTTACAGGTACGGTTAATAATGTAACCAACAATAAAAAGAAAAAACGCATTAATTCAGTACCTCGTCCATCCAATTAAAATACGCCAAATTTCCCGTAGAAACTTCTAAAACCTGAATCTCTGGCACTTCGTAGCTATGTAGCTCTTTTATTGTTAGAAACACATCGTTCATTTTGTCTGCTTTTGTTTTTATAAGTAGCTTGGCTTCAGTTGCTTCTACCACTTCGCCTTCCCACATATAGATAGAACCCATGTTAGGTAAAATATTTACACAAGCGGCCAGCTTTTTCTCTACTAGCGCCCTTGCAAGGGTGCGTGCTTCGGCTTCATCTTTGCAGGTCGTAAAAATCATTTTAAATTGCGTACTCATTATGAACCTTTACTTATTGGACAGTGTCTAGCTTCATAGTATCTGATAGCCGATACAATGTGTAGACGCTAAAATATCAGTAAAATGACGATACCTATGCCCTAACCTTGAAAAGAGACCTCGTCACCCTCATTTATATTTCATCAACTCTTTTGAGTGTCATTATTTAGAGAGCGCTATGTTTAGATTTTTATTTGTGTTGTTTATTATCATCCCTATTATCGAAATCGCTTTGCTGATTCAAGTAAGCGACGTGATTGGTGGATTTGCAACAATTGCACTTGTTGTTATTACTGCGATTTTAGGTGCCAAAATGGTTAAAACACAAGGTATGGGTGCGCTGCAAAACGTACAAGCGCAAATGGCGCAAGGGCAAATGCCAACCAAAGAATTATTTACCGGAATATGCGTTGTAATTGCAGGTGTATTGCTCCTTACTCCTGGCATTATGACCGACGTATTTGGGCTACTATTATTAACCCCTGCAATTCGTAACAAATTGGCTGCAGGCCTTGCTAGCCAAGCAACTGTTAGAATGAGCGCTGGCATGCAACAAGGGCCATCGCCGTTTGCTGGGCAGCAACATGCTGAACGAGAGCAAGGGCAAATGGAACAACCAACCACTATTGATGGTGAATATGAGAGAAAAGATTAAAAATTTATCGTTTTTTCTCTTGGAATTTTACACTCTACCCCCATTAATGAATGCAAATTAGAAAAGCTTTTTTCTGTAATGTACAGAAACTGTTAGGAGAACTAAAAAACATGAACATTCGTCCTTTACAAGATCGCGTAATCGTTAAACGTCTAGAAGAAGAAACAAAATCTGCTGGCGGTATTGTATTAACTGGCTCTGCAGCTGAAAAATCAACTCGCGGAGAAGTTGTAGCCGTTGGTAATGGTCGCGTTTTAGAAAACGGTGACGTGAGAGCGTTAGAAGTTAAAGCCGGTGACACTGTGTTATTTGGCTCATATGTTGAAAAAGTTGAAAAGATCGAAGGTCAAGAGTACCTGATCATGCGTGAAGATAATATTTTAGGCATTGTAGGCTAAACCTACTTTTCGTTTATAAACATTTAAGAATTTAGAGGAATTTAAAACATGGCAGCAAAAGAAGTACTTTTTGCAGGTGACGCACGCGCTAAAATGCTAACTGGCGTAAACATCCTGGCAAACGCAGTAAAAGTTACATTAGGTCCTAAAGGCCGTAACGTTGTACTAGATAAATCATTTGGCTCACCAGTTATCACTAAAGATGGTGTATCTGTAGCAAAAGAAATCGAACTTGAAGACAAGTTTGAGAACATGGGCGCACAAATGGTTAAAGAAGTTGCATCTAAAGCAAATGATGCAGCCGGCGATGGTACAACTACCGCTACAGTACTTGCACAGTCTATTGTTAATGAAGGCCTTAAAGCTGTTGCAGCGGGCATGAACCCAATGGATCTTAAGCGCGGCATCGACAAAGCAGTTATTGCTGCTGTTGCAGAGCTTAAAGCGTTATCTGTTCCTTGTTCTGATACTAAAGCAATTGCACAAGTAGGTACTATTTCAGCTAACTCTGATAAAGAGATTGGCGACATCATTGCACAAGCAATGGAAAAAGTAGGCCGTAACAGTGGTGTTATTACTGTAGAAGAAGGTCAATCACTTGAAAACGAACTAGATGTTGTTGAAGGCATGCAGTTTGACCGTGGTTACTTATCTCCTTACTTCATCAACAGCCCAGAAAAAGGCACTGTTGAACTAGATAACCCATTTATTCTACTTGTAGATAAAAAAATATCTAACATCCGCGAATTATTACCAACATTAGAAGCGGTTGCTAAAGCAAGCAAACCACTACTAATCATCGCAGAAGACCTTGAAGGCGAAGCACTAGCTACATTAGTAGTTAATAACATGCGCGGTATTGTTAAAGTATCAGCAGTTAAAGCACCTGGTTTTGGCGACCGTCGTAAAGCAATGCTACAAGATATCGCTGTATTAACTGGCGGTACTGTTATTTCTGAAGAAATCGGCTTAGAGCTTGAAAAAGCAACAGTTGAAGACCTAGGTACAGCTAAGCGCGTAATTATCACTAAAGATGATACAACAATCATTGATGGTGCTGGTGAAGAAGCGGGTATTAGCGGTCGTGTTTCACAAATCAAAGCACAAATCGAAGAAGCAACATCAGACTACGATAAAGAGAAACTACAAGAGCGCATGGCTAAACTAGCTGGCGGTGTTGCAGTAATCAAAGTAGGTGCTGCTACTGAAATGGAAATGAAAGAGAAAAAAGACCGCGTTGAAGATGCATTAAATGCAACTCGTGCAGCGGTTGAAGAAGGCGTAGTACCTGGCGGCGGCGTTGCACTTGTACGTGCAGCTAGCAAGCTGGTAGATTTAGTTGGCGACAACGAAGATCAAAACCACGGTATTAAAGTTGCACTTCGTGCGATGGAAGCACCACTTCGTCAAATCGTAACTAACGCTGGCGAAGAAGCATCAGTTGTAATTAACGCAGTTAAAGGCGGCGACGGTAACTTTGGTTACAACGCAGCAACTGGCGAATACAACGACATGATTGAAATGGGTATCCTAGATCCAACTAAAGTAACACGCTCTGCATTACAGTTTGCAGGGTCTATTGCGGGTCTAATGATCACTACTGAAGCAATGGTAGCTGAAATCCCAAAAGATGAAGCTGGTGGCGCTGATATGGGTGGCATGGGCGGAATGGGTGGTATGGGCGGAATGATGTAAATCATCCCCTAAACACCTAGCTCAAATAAAAACCCAGCTTCGGCTGGGTTTTTAGCTATTGGGCACAAATAAAGTAAAAGCCACAGGTGTGGCTAATTAATAAAATGACTTCGCGTATCCCTTTGCTTCTTAAATGCATGCCAAGCCATACTCAGAGTTAATTTTATTTATTAAAAATTATTAAGGATATTAAGATGAATAAAAAACCTGAACTGATCATCTCATCACTCGATGCAGATAGATTGTATGACTTAATGGAATCATTGCCTGCAGGTAGCTTTGCTAATAAAGAAGAATTGGAAGCTGAACTGGCACGAGCTACAATAGTCGAACCTAAAGATATGCCATCGTCAGTTGTAACGATGAACTCAACTGTAAACTTTATTGTTGAGTCTTCTAAAGAAGAATTTACGTTAACCTTGGTGTACCCAAAGAACAGTGACTCTAGCGGCGATAAAATATCGATATTATCACCCGTTGGTAGCGCATTACTTGGGCTAAACCAAGGCGACGAAATTGAGTGGCCTAAACCGAGTGGCGGCTTAATAAAGGTAAAAATAAAAGAAGTAACCTATCAACCAGAACGTGCTGGTGAATTACACAGATAAACACTTTATGCACTTAGTACTAAAAAATCGATTTAAAGTAAACCCAGCCTCGGCTGGGTTTTGCTTTTTATTATAAAGCAGATTGATATTGTTTAATTTATACCCACATCTAAGTTACGTATAACTAAGATTTATATTAAATGGATTTATTAAATAATAACGGAATATTCATCTTCTTTGTTTTTGTTGCCCTTGTGACTGGGTTATTTTCATTCGTAGTTTGGGCTATGCTCAAAATGGTCACGTGGGGTAAAAGTATGTCTAAGGGGGCTTATTTATTTTTGGCATTCTTTCCGCTTATTTCTATTATTCCTATCCCACCGCCTACATACGAAAATGTACAAAAAGCAAAACAAGAACAAAGAAAACGCAAAGAAGACTCAGGTGATCCACCCGATGATGAAGACGAACTCGTAAGTTAATTCATATTACATACTGCGGGCATATACCTGCGTAATCGTTTACTAAATATGATAAAAAGCACATTTATTTAATAGTACGGAGTGAGCTAAACATGACTAACGTTCAACAGCATATCGGCAGCATTGCATTAGTTGTTAAGGACTACGACGATGCCATTGAGTTTTATACTCAAAAGCTTAACTTTGAGTTAGTTGAGGATACTGATTTAGGAGAGGGTAAACGCTGGGTGTTGATTTCACCTCCAAATTCAAACGGGGCTAGTTCAAATGGGACTAATTCGAGCAGGACTAATCTACTGCTTGCTAAAGCCACAACACCCGAACAGATCAGCGCTATTGGTAATCAAACGGGTGGGCGCGTGTTTTTATTTTTGCATACTGATGACTTTTGGCGAGATTATAATTTAATGCTTTTTAAAGGCGTTACATTTAACGAAGAGCCTAGAGTAGAACCCTATGGCACCGTAGCGGTTTTTGAAGACTTGTATGGTACAAAATGGGATTTATTACAGCTTAATAATCAGTGAGATAAAATGCTGTTAAATATAAAAGCAAAATTTTTATTAAGCGCAGGAGTTATTGCATCTGCAGCGGCTGTATGGCATTTACTTTGTATATGGGGTGGCACTAGTTGGTTTATATTTGCTCGCGCCCCAATACAAATAATAGAATCATCACAGCAAGGTACATTCCTTGCGCCTTTAGGTAGTATTGCAATAGCTGGACTCATGTTTGCCTGTACTGCATTTGCCTTATCAGCAATTGGCTTAGTGCGTAACATAGTACTTACTAGAACCGCTTTAACTGCTATTGCAACCTTGTGTATCATACGAAGCTTAATAATTATCCCTGCATTAATACGAGCCGATACGTGGAATATTATAGCGAGCAGTGTTTGGCTTTATGTAGGTGTATGCTTTTTAGTGGGTGCAATAACGTTCCACAATTTAAAGCCGAACACTGATAGTTGAGTGACGCTTAAACTCACGTCACTTTATTAACTAACTCTCTTACAATTGCGAATAAATCACTGGGTAGCATTCCCCTTTGCCCGTCTCGCTCACTTGCAATATCACCGGCTTTAGCATGCAGTGTTACACCATAGCGTGCTGCTTCATCAATAGTTAAACCTTGGGCAAGCAATGCCCCAATAATACCAGTGAGTACATCGCCACTGCCGCCAACGGCCAATGCCGGGTTGCCATCTTCACATACCCACGTGTGCTGGGCATTATCTATTAATGTTCCTGCGCCTTTTAATACACAAGTCGCGTTATAGCGCTTGGAGCAAAGACGAGCATAGTTAAAACGATCAGATTCGATTTCGCTGGTGCTAACACTTAGCAGTCGCGAAGCTTCGCCGGGATGTGGAGTAAGTACGCATTGCTCTAACGTGTATGATGAAGCTTGCTTAGCCAGTAAATTAAGGGCATCTGCATCTATAACCAATGGCATTTTATTGTTTTGGCAATATTGCATTACTTCATCGAATGTTTGTTGTGCCCACTCGTCTTGCCCAAGCCCTGGGCCAATAACAACGCAGCTTGCCCACTCTAGCGCTTGATGTAAGTTATTACTGCTTACCATAAGTTCTGGTCTGCCAATACTAATAGGCGTTATTGAGCTTTCGTGTGTATACACTCTTACCATGCCAGCACCCGTTCTAAGAGCTGCTTCACTACTTAACCTAATTGCACCTGCAGTACCTTGATTGCCACCAACACATAAAAGTTTACCGTGGCTTCCTTTGTGACTATTGATTGCCCGCGTGGCTATTCCTTTAAAGCTATTGATATTAACAAGGGTTCCTGAAGATTGAGCGATACAAGTAAACGCATCGCCAATTGCTAAATCATCAAATACTAACTTACCGCTATATTGTTTACCTGCCGTCGTTGCGAGCCCTTGCTTAATGCCCACAAAAGTAACGGTTGAAGTCGCTTGTACTGCACATCCTAAAGGCTGCCCTGTATTTGCTTCAATACCTGATGGAATATCAATGCTTATTACGGGCTTATCACTGTTATTTACAGCTTTTATTATATTCGCAAAATTATCGCGCACTGCGTTTTTAAGGCCAGTACCAAGGAGCGCATCAATAACTATATCGCACTTATTAAGAGTGTCTTTTGTAAAATGAGAAACCACCCCACCCGCTTCAATCCATAACTGCTGCGCTTTTGCTGCATCACCGGTTAATACTTTATTAGGCTCAGCTGCGCATACTGTTACCTCTTTACCTGATTGCATAATAAGCCTAGCTACAATGTAACCGTCTCCAGCGTTGTTACCATGGCCAACAATAACTAATGTATGCTGTGCATCAAATAACTGCCATTGCTTATATATGGCCTCGCCTGCACGCTGCATTAGGGTAAATAAATCACAATGACTATTTTTAGCAGCTAAAGCTTCACTATCTCTTACTTGTTGTGCGGTAAATAAAGTTTTATTGAGCATGACGGATCCTGTAATAGGTGATACTTCACCTTATCAAATACTTATATCTAGCGGCTAGTTCTGTTAATAATTTTAAACTGCAATTTTATTTAAAGCGTAACTTAGTAAAACACTCCCGAGCCAATTTGGGCATGACCAACATGAGCACGACTAACTTGAGCAAGGTGAGCTAATTAAAGTACAATGCAGTTAATTAAAGGCTTGGCTTACTTGTAACCCAAGCCTGTTTATTTTTAGGTAGATAAAAACATGGCACAAACTCGCGGTAACTTATTTATTTTGTCAGCCCCTTCTGGTGCTGGTAAATCAAGCTTAATCAATGCGTTATTAAAAAAACACGCTGACATGAAAGTATCTGTATCACATACAACTCGCGCCCCTCGCCCAGGTGAAGAAAATGGCGTGCATTATCACTTTGTATCTACAGACGAATTTAAAGCGCTTATTGCCAAAGATGACTTTTTTGAATGGGCTCAAGTATTCGATAATTACTACGGCACATCAAAGCAGGCTATTGAGTCGCAACTTGATGCCGGTATTGATGTGTTTTTAGATATTGATTGGCAAGGCGCTCAGCAAGTGCGCAAAATTATGCCAAGCGTACAAACTATTTTTATTCTACCTCCTTCAAAAGAAGAATTAGAACAACGCTTAAATAACCGTGGCCAAGATTCGGCTGAAATTATTGCCTCTCGTATGGCAAAAGCACAATCTGAAACATCACATTATAACGAATACGACTTTGTAATTGTTAATGATGACTTTGAGAGCGCACTTGCCGACATAGAAATAATTGTAATGGCTCAGCGCTTAACACTAAAAGCGCAAGAAGATCGTCACCAAGTTTTACTAAATAGTCTGCTTAAATAATTTAAGCTTACTTAAATTAGGCTTAGGCAAGTAAAACTGATAAAAATTGAACACTGGCTATTGGCGAAAGTGGCTCCTTGGAGTAAACTACGTCTTTGCTTTTAAATTATTTTTGGAGTGCTGTGATGGCCCGCGTAACAGTTGAAGATGCAGTAGATGCAGTTGGTAATCGTTTTGACTTAATTTTAGTTGCGGCTCGTCGTGCCCGCCAAATTGCTGTTGGTGGTAAAACTCCACTAGTAGACCCTGAAAACGATAAGCCAACGGTAGTTGCTTTACGTGAAATTGAATTAGGTTTAGTTGATAGCGCTTCAATGGACTTAATTGACCGTGAAGAACAACAACACCAAGAAGCAGCAGAATTAGCTGCTGTTGCTGCCATTGTTGGTGGCAACCAATAATCGACCTCCCGGTCTGATTTAGCCAACGGCGCAGTATTTCTACTATAGCCGTTGGCAATCCTTTCATTTCATCGTATATTCGTAGCTTACCTAATTTGCTTCACTAGGGCCTGTTTATCTTTCGAGGTTAAATTTGCAGCAGTATGCTTGGTATTTAGGCAAGGCAGAGCCTATGTAGTGTGGTTATTTCCCATAAATAGGCGATAACGCAGTATAAATGCCAAACATGTGCTGCCCAAAGGGTTCTGCCTAGGGGCAATTTACTCTTTGTTGCTCGATTTTTACTTAGCCCGCTAGGCTAAAAACCTCGCGCCGCGATTAAATCGCCCCTAGATTGAACAAATTTTAATCCTGAAAGGTCAACAGGCCCTAGAACATTGGAGTGTGAATGTATCTTTTTGAAGGTCTTAAAAAGAAAATTTCAGAATACTTGCCCGCTGCTGATGTAGAGCTGGTTCAAAAATCTTACGTGGTAGCCCGAGAGGCCCATGAAGGACAAACTCGCTCAAGTGGCGAACCTTACATAACTCATCCAGTAGAAGTAACCCAAATTCTTGCAGGCATGCATCTTGACCATGAAACGCTCATGGCCGCGCTAATGCATGATGTAATTGAAGATACTGATTTTAGCCAACAAGATTTAGCCGAAATTTTTGGCGAAACTGTGGCAGAACTCGTTGAAGGTGTAAGTAAGCTCGATAAGCTCAGCTTTAAAGATAAAAAAGAATTCCAAGCTGAAAACTACCGCAAAATGATTATGGCAATGACTCAGGATATTCGAGTTATTTTAATCAAGCTTGCTGATAGAACGCACAATATGCGTACTTTAGGGGCACTGCGCCCAGATAAGCGCCGCAGAATAGCACGTGAAACGCTTGAGATTTACGCGCCAATAGCAAACCGCTTAGGTATTCACGATATTAAAAATGAGCTTGAAGACTTAGGTTTTCAAGCTTTATATCCTATGCGTCATCGCGCACTTAAATCTGAAGTAGCTAAAGCACGTGGTAATCGCAAAGAAGTTATCACTAATATCCAACATGAAATAGAAGCACGTCTTGAAGAGTCAGGCATTAAAGCGACTGTGTCAGGCCGTGAGAAACATTTATATAGTATTTATAAAAAAATGCTTAATAAAGAACTGCTATTTAACGAAGTTATGGATATTTACGCGTTTAGAATTGCAGTTGATTCTATGGATACGTGTTATCGCGTATTAGGTGTGGCTCATAGTCTTTATAAGCCTATAGAAACACGCTTTAAAGATTATATTGCTGTACCAAAAACTAATGGTTACCAATCGCTTCATACTTCATTAGTTGGCCCACACGGGATACCTGTTGAGATTCAGATTCGTACTCACGATATGGATCAGATGGCCGACAAAGGTGTAGCGGCGCACTGGATGTATAAAAAATCAGGTGATGGTGCCGGTAATACTTCGCAGCAACGTGCTCGCCAATGGATGCAAAGCTTATTAGAGCTTCAGCAAAGTGCGGGTTCATCGTTTGAATTTATTGAAAACGTAAAAACTGAGCTATTCCCAGAAGAAATTTACGTATTTACACCTGATGGTCGTATTGTTGAGCTACCAATGGGCGCTACCGCAGTCGATTTTGCGTATGCAGTGCATACTGATGTAGGCAACACTTGTGTAGGCGCTCGCGTTAATCGCAAGCCACATCCTTTAAGTCGGCCATTAGATACAGGGCAAACCATAGAGATAATAACAAGCTCAGGTGCCCACCCTAATGCAACATGGCTAAACTTTATTGTTACTGGTAAAGCACGCTTAGGTGTTCGTAATTACCTTAGAAGCCAGCATCATGAAGAGGCTATGCTTTTAGGGCGTCGTTTACTTGATTCGGCATTAGGCGAAAACAAACTAGATAGCATTGCTGATGAAAATATAGCGAGAGTACTTGAAGAGCACGAACTAACTACGCTTCTTGAATTACTTGTAGAAATTGGCTCTGGTAACTTAATGAGTATGTTAATTGCCAAGCGCTTATTGCAAAATGACAATGACGATTTAACTGATATAACAAGCCAAGCTAAAGCGACCATTATTGGTACTGAAGGCATGTTAGTGAATTACTCTAAGTGTTGCCGACCTGTACCAGGCGATGCCATTACAGCTCATATAAGCCAAGGTAAGGGCCTGACCGTTCACCGCCAAGAATGTAAAAATATTCGTGGTTGGGAAAATGAGCGCTCTAAATACTTAGTTGTAAAATGGGACGATAACCCAGAAAAAGAATATATTGCAGCTCTGAGAGTTGAAATTATTAACCATCAAGGCGCGTTAGCTAAGCTAACCAATGTTGTCGCTACAACCCAAGCCAATATTGTCGAAATTGCCACCGATGAAAAAGAAAGTAATTTATACGTGATAGATTTGGGGGTTACCGTTAAAAACCGTATCCACGTTGCTAACATTATGCGCCGCATTCGCGTTATGCCTGATGTACAAAAAGTCTATCGTAAAAAATAAAATAGGAAACACATGAATAAAGCATTTATCTCTACCGACAAAGCACCTGCAGCTATTGGCACTTACAGCCAAGCAGTTAAAGTAGGTACCGCTGTTTATTTATCTGGTCAAATTCCATTAGTTCCAGAAACGATGGAAATGATTTCAGAAGATTTTAGCGAGCAAACGCATCAAGTATTTAAAAATATTGCTGCGGTATGTGAAGAAGCAGGCGGAAAAATTCACGATTTAGTTAAAATCAATATTTACCTAACTGATCTATCTAACTTCGCCACTGTAAATGAAGTGATGAGCCAATACTTTAAACAACCTTACCCAGCGAGAGCTGCATTAGGTGTTCGTGCACTACCAAAAGGTGCACAAGTTGAAATAGACGGAATAATGGAATTACCTTCTACCAATTAAGTATTACAGGCTATAGAGCTTCTCTATAGCCTTTATTTTTCGCTCCGCACTTCGTTTTATCTGACTTCTTGACTCAAATGTAAATTTCTAGCAATCTGTAGTTGTGTTTTAAAAAACAAACTTAACTTAAGTAGTAAAAAAGGATTAACTCGTGTTTAAGCTTGCCAACAATGGAAATGTTTTACTTGATGTAAAAGAACATATTCCTCCCAGCGCTGCATTTATTTTAGAGGCTCTCGAAAAGTCAGCTTTTTGCGACTGTAAAATAGATCATGACGCTATTAATGATTTTTTTAAAAACGAAAACACACAACAAACTCTCGTTGTAGCAACAAAACACAATGCCACTTTAAATGTAACAATTAGCGACGATAAAATGCTGGCCATTGGCGAGCTAACGATTGCCCAAGGTGGAAAGTTATTAAGTTTAGAAGATGCAAAAAAACAACTCGTTAAAGCAGGCATTGTGCGTGGGTATAAACAAGCTTTTTTAGAACAGCTGCTGCAAAAACAATCTGAACACTCTGCGGGATCTGTAGTTAAAGGGATATTAGCTAAAGGTAGGCTCCCAAGCGATGGTTTAGCCACTAAACTAATAACAACCGTAGAGACTTTAAAAGACCGCTTAAAAGCGCCCAAGCTCAAAGAAGATGGCAGTGTGGACATGCGCGACTTTGGCAAGCTTGCAAGCGTAGAACCTGGCTCTGTGCTTATTCGCCAGCAACCAGCAACCCCCGGTAAAGAAGGCTTTACCGTAATAGGTGACATACTGCCCGCAAAGCCCGGAGAAAATAAACAATTAGTGGCAGGCGAAGGGACTGAAATATCAAAAATGAATCCGCTTGAGTTAGTCTCTACTATTGCTGGTGTTCCGGTTGAAATTAATAATGGTATGCGTGTCGACGATATTTTTACCATTTCAGATGTAAATGTAAAAAGCGGCCATATTGACTTTCAAGGCAGTGTTATTGTTACTCGCAATATAGACCCTGGGATGAAAGTAACTGCCAAAGGCGATATTACTATATTTGGCACGGTTGAATCAGGTGAGCTTACCGCAGGCGGAAACATCACTGTTAAACAAGGCATTATTGGCCATCAAAAAGTGGATAGTAAGTCACTTTCTTGCAAGCTAATTGCGCTAGGTGATATTCATGTATCTCACTCACAGTATTGTTATCTCGATGCAAATAATATTTTTATTGATCGCCAAACAAGCCATTGTGTAATGAAAGCTAAACGCTTACTGCAAGTAGGCCAACCAGACTTACCTAAAGGTAAAATATTTGGTGGTGAAATACTTGATGCAACAACTCTCATTGCTGGCGAAATAGGGAATGAATCAGGTGCTAAAATGATTATTAATTTAGCAGCTTCTGGTGCTGAAATAACAGCGGATACTGATAATTGCTTTAGAGACTTAGCTAAAACAGATGCACAATTAGATACGCTGCAAGCAGCGCTAGAAAAAACTGATTTAGTGAAGGATGCCGAAAAGAAGAAAATATTAATCACTAAAATTGGAGCTACTCAGAAACATTATTGTGAGCAAGCAGAGAAATTAGAAAAACGTCTTTCAAACTTAGATCATGACTTACACGATTTACTTAGCGACGCTAATTTAACGGTGAATTCTGTTTTGCATTCAGGCGTAGAGATTCATATTTTTGATAAAGTACTTAAAACAATCCGCAATTACCCTCCGTGCAACGTTAAACTTTTAAATAATAAAATTGAAATAGAGTTTAAAACACACTAAAAAATTGAGTGCTCTATTGAGCACTCAAATTAACTCACTTTTTTACAATTTAAAGTAAGCCACTTACCGTATCATAAGTTTGACTTGGCCATACACCCACTTGTACTTGGCCAATATGCTGCTTTTGTAGCAATAGCATCGCTAGCCGCGACTGCCCTATTCCACCGCCAATCGTTTGCGGAAATTTACTTTGTAGTAGCGCTTTATGCCAATCAAACTCTAAGCGGTCTTCATCTCCAGTTGTACTTAACTGCGCTTTTAAAACCTCAGGGCTTACACGTATACCCATTGATGATATTTCAAATGCATCTTCAAGTACTGGGTTCCATACTAAAATGTCACCATTTAAACCCATATATTGATCGCATGTTGGCGTAGACCAATCATCGTAATCTGGGGCTCTTACATCATGAATTTTGCCATCTCCAAGCGCGCCACCAATACCAATTAAAAATACAGCACCATATTCTTGTGCAATGGCTTTTTCGCGTTGCTTAGCACTAAAGTCAGGATACATTCTACGTAGCTCTTCACTGTGTACAAACTTAATATCGTCCGGTAAAAAAGGCGTCAAACCATAAGACTCACTTACAAAAGCTTCCGTCTCTTTTATCCCTTTATAAATAGACTGAACAGTTTGCTTTAGTGTTGCCAGCGAACGCTCTGTCGTTTCGCTAATTACTTTTTCCCAATCCCACTGATCAACATATACAGAATGAATAGGACTTAATGAATCTTCATCTGGGCGCAAAGCCTTCATTTGAGTGTAAATACCCTCACCAACACTAAAGCCATAAGTTGCCAGTGTTTTACGTTTCCACTTAGCCAGTGAATGCACCACTTCGTAGCGGCTATCTGTAATCGCTTTCACATTTACAGCAACTGCGTTTTCATGGCCACTCAAGTTATCTTGCGTACCGTCGCCAACCTTAGCCAAAATTGGGGCTTGAACCTCAACCAACCCAAGTTGGGTTTCAAGTTGTTGTGAAAAAAATTGCTTAACTTTACTTATTTGCTGCTGTTGCTGCACATAGTGTGAACTCATAATAATTGGCCTCATTCCCAGTTATTGTTACTTGCTTAATTGATAAAAAGCGCTCTAACTAGCGCCCTTAATGAAGTTAATGTAACGATTTAAAGGATTAATTCAACATCCCATAACAAAAATAGCTTTAATATATAAAAACCATCAATTAAGTGGTATAAAAAGCATATATTCGATAATTTTATGACAAATATATAATGGAAAATTATTTAATCGATAATCTCGATAAACAGATACTTCATGCGTTAATGGCAAATGCCCGTACTGCGTATGCCGAATTAGCAAAAAGATTTAATGTAAGCGCAGGGACAATTCACGTAAGAATTGAAAAAATGAAGCAAGCAGGGATCATTACAGGAACGCAATTAACGATTAATACTAAACAGCTGGGCTACGATGTGTGCTGCTTTATAGGCATTAATTTAAATAACGCACGTGATTACCCGCAAACGCTTATAAAGCTAGAAGCATTGGAGGAAGTGGTAGAGGCTTATTACACAACAGGTAACTACAGCATATTTATAAAGGTAATGACAAAGTCCATTGATCACTTACAAGATGTGCTGATTAATAAAATACAGGCAATAGAAGCCATTCAGTCAACAGAAACACTTATTTCTCTACAAAATCCAATTAGCCGTACGGTAATGCCTTAACTGCAAAAATCTCGTATAATTGCCGAAAAAAGAGGATAACCATGCAGCAAACTCGCTATCAAAGAATCGAAGACGTACTTTCGCGCCGTCAAACAGACCTAACCGTGTGTTTAGAAGACGTGCACAAACACCATAACTTATCTGCAATAGTACGAAGTGCTGATGCGGTTGGTTGCCATCACGTACATGCTGTATGGCCTGAAAAGCAAAAATGGCTAACAAACAATACCTCAGGTGGTAGCAAAAATTGGCTAGAGACGCACCTGCATAGAAATATTGATGATGCCGTTACTGCAATGCGTGAGCGCAATCCAGAAATACAAATATTAGCGACTCACCTATCAGAAGATGCCGTTGATTTTAGAGAAGTAGATTACACCAAGCCAACGGCCATTATTGTTGGACAAGAAAAAACGGGGATATCAGAAAAAGCCCTAGAATATGCCGATCAAAATATTATTATTCCAATGCAAGGCATGGTGCAATCGCTAAATGTTTCGGTTGCTGCTGCGCTAATATTGTTTGAAGCACAGCGCCAACGTGAGCTGGCTGGTTTATATAATAGAGATATGCTGAGCGCCGAAGTTAAACATCCACTTTACTTTGAAGGCTGCCACCCTATTATCGCAAGGCAGTGTAAACAAAAAAAATTACCTTATCCTGCACTTGATGAAAACGGCGAAATAGTCGCTGACGAGCAATTTTGGCAAGCTTTAAAACATACTTGATGGACTAAAGCTCTGTAAGTACACTTAGCCTACTCACAAATAATAAGATTGATACACTTTGTCTAAACCTAGCTTAAATCAATACCCAATTACAGAGCTCAAAGGGGTCGGCCCAAAAATGGCTGAGCGTTTGTTAAAGCTAGGTATTTTAACTGTGCAAGATATGCTTTTTCATTTGCCACTTCGCTATGAAGATCGCACTCGCTTATACGCGATTAATGAACTGGCATTGCATAGCCATGTGAGTGTTGAAGCAACAATTGAAACAAGCCAAATTACGTTTGGTAAAAGGCGCATGCTTGTTTGCCAAATCAATGATGGTACTGGCAGGCTAACACTACGATTTTTTAATTTTACCGCCGCACAAAAAAACGCATTTAGTGCAGGTAAAATAATACGTTGTTTTGGTGAAGTGCGACGTGGCCGCGTTGGCTTTGAAATGAGTCATCCTGAATACAGCATCAGCGATACCTCTAACGAGCAACCAGTAGCGACGACATTAACGCCTGTTTATTCAACAACCGAAGGTTTAAAGCAACTATCGATTAGAGCTTTAAGCGAGCAGGCTATTGATTTACTACATAAATACTCAGTAGAAGAACTACTGCCTTCACAGTGGCAGCCATCAAATATGCAGCTAAGTGACGCCTTATTATTACTGCACCGCCCACCAAATGATGTTGATGTAACTGCATTAGAGCAAGGTACTCACCCTGCTCAACAGCGCCTTGTATTTGAGGAGTTACTTGCTCAAAACCTCAGCTTATTAAAAGTACGAGAGCAAGGGCAACAAGTTAAAGCCGTGGCATTAAATCCGGTAAACACATTAGAAAGCCAATTTTTAGAGCTGCTTCCTTTTGCACCCACAAATGCGCAAAGCCGTGTAGTTGCTGAAATTAAAGGTGATATGCAACACGCGTATCCAATGATGCGTTTAGTACAAGGCGATGTAGGCTCAGGTAAAACCCTAGTAGCAGCACTTAGTGCACTAACAGCCATTGCGCAGGGCTTTCAAGTAGCTTTAATGGCTCCTACTGAAATTTTATCAGAGCAACATGGCGTTAATTTTACAACGTGGTTTAATCAACTAGGTATAACCGTTGCTTGGCTTGGCGGTAAAACAAAGGGCAAAGAGCGCGTAGCAACACTTGAAAAAATAGCCTCTGGTGAGGCGCAAATGATTATTGGTACTCACGCTTTATTTCAAGATGAAGTTAAGTTTAATAACTTAGTGCTTATCGTTATCGATGAACAGCACCGCTTTGGTGTCCACCAGCGTTTATCACTGCGTGAAAAGGGTAAGTTTGGTGATTGTTACCCTCATCAACTAGTTATGACCGCAACCCCCATTCCACGTACGCTCGCTATGACCGCCTATGCCGACTTAGAAACCTCTGTGATTGACGAGCTACCACCTGGGCGTACGCCAATCACAACAGTGGCACTTCCTGATACTCGCAGAGACGATATTATTGCCCGCGTTAAATTAGCGTGTAACGAGCAAGGCCGCCAAGTTTATTGGGTGTGTACACTTATTGATGAATCTGAAGTACTGCAATGCCAAGCCGCCGAAGACAGTACACTGCAGTTAAAAGAGGCGCTACCAGAGCTAAACGTAGGCTTAGTACATGGGCGAATGAAATCAGCTGAAAAACAAGCCATTATGAGCGAGTTTAAAGCAGGTAATATACATGTTTTAGTTGCCACGACGGTTATTGAAGTTGGTGTAGATGTCCCTAATGCGAGCTTAATCATTATAGAAAACCCTGAGCGCTTAGGCTTAGCACAGCTGCATCAGTTACGTGGGCGAGTTGGCCGTGGCGCTACTGCATCGCATTGCGTGCTTTTATACCACGCACCATTGTCTCATACTGCTCAAAAGCGATTAGGTGTACTACGCGATAGTAACGATGGTTTTGTGATAGCTGAGCGCGATTTAGAAATTCGTGGCCCTGGTGAAGTACTCGGTACAAAACAAACAGGGTTAGCCGAGTTTAAAATTGCCGATCTTACCCGCGATAAGCACATACTTAACCAAGTTAGACCGATTGCACAGCAAATGCTTAAGCAACACCCAGAGGTTGTTGACCCACTAATTCAACGTTGGTTGGGTAACAAGCAAAATTACGCGCAAGCGTAACCACTCTATTTTCGATACTTTTGAGTTTACTAAGTTAATTTACTAAATTAGCTTACAAAGGATATAAAAAAGCCAGCCCTAAACAATATAGAGCTGACTACTGATATCTAAGCTAAGCAGCATAAAAGCGATTAGCGCCTTTTACTGCTCTTAGTTAAATTTAAGCTTTGTTAAGCTCAAATATAAGCGATGTTTGCGGGAATGATATTGGCATTTGTAAACCAAACTGCATTAGCGCTTCACCTGTAAATGTTTGACCATTTACCGCAGCAATAGAAGATGGGCGATACTCTTCAAATTTTACCGGCCACACTAAGTTAAGTGTGTACTGCGCATCGGCATCTAGGCCAACAAAACGTAATTTATTAGGCGCTGTACGCGGTGTTTCGCGAACACTGTTATACGCAAATAACGCTTTTGTTTTTTGCTCATCGATTAAACCAAAGTTAATTGATAAATCGTCGCTATCAAGGCGGTACAAATCGGCGCTATGAATAAAGTCACGATGCTCTTTATGAAGTGCTATTGCCGCCTTAAGTGAATTGTATTCGTGATCGTTCAGTTCACGTGGGTCCATTTCGATTCCCATGTGGCCAAACATTGATACCGCAGCACGCATTTCAATACTTACATTACGCCCTGTGATATGACAATCGCGTGGGCCTACGTGTGCACCCATAACCGACGATGGGAAAAAGAACGAACATCCACGCTGTATTTCAAGGCGATCAAGCGCATCGTTTGAATCTGACGTCCATACACGGTCTGTGTGTGCAAGTACGCCGTAATCTACACGTGCACCACCTGACGAACAGCTTTCTATTTCAAGCCCTGGGTGCGCCGCTTTAATACGGTCAATTAAACGATAAAGTGCTAATGTTTGCTGGTGCACTGCTGGCTTACCATCAAAATTACCCGCATGGTTAATATCGCGGTTCATATCCCATTTAATGTACTTAATAGTTGGGTATTCAACTAAAATATCGTCAATTGCTTTGTATAGGTACTCAACAACTTCAGAGCGCGTTAAATCAAGTACTAGCTGATTTCTAAAGCTTAACTGTTCGTTGTTTTGAGAGCCTAAAACCCAATCAGGATGCGCGCGGTATAAATCACTATCTGGGTTAACCATTTCTGGTTCAAACCAAATACCAAACTCCATACCTAAGCTATTCACATGATCTATGACTGGTGATAAACCATCTGGGTAAATTTTATAATCTACTGTCCAATCACCTAAACCAGCGTTATCGCCACGGCGGCCTTTAAACCAACCATCATCAAGTACAAAACGTTCAATACCTAACGGCGCTACTCTGTCCGCTAGCTGCTTAAGCGTATCTACGTCGTGATCAAAGTAAATGCCTTCCCATGTGTTGTAATGCACAGGACGCGTTTTTTCACGCTGTGCTTGGCTAAGTAAATTAGCTTTAACAAAACGATGAAAATTACGAGAAAGCGCACTAAAACCTTCACTCGAAAACGAGCCATAAATGCTCGGGCTTTGATACGTTTGACCTTTAGCAAGCGTAAGCTCACTAGGAAGTAATAGCTCACCCATTTGCACGTAACGACGACCTTCAGCTAAAAGCTCTGCGCGTAGTTTATTATTACCACTCCAACCTAAATGAAAGCCGTAACATTCGCCGTGCTGCTCGCCTGCATTTGCGTTATGCACTAATAAACCAGGAAATACATCGTGTGATGTTTTGCCTTTACGGTTTTCACGAACAAAACTGCCTAAGACTAAATCAACCGATTGACGTTGGAATTCATTTGACCAACGACCTTCAAAGCTCACTATTTTGCTTACGCTATCTGGCAATTGAAATGTTGGCGCGGCGCAAAAATTAACGCCCAGTGGTGAGTCACCTAAATTAGTTAATACAGTATGTGCACTTAGTACGTCAGTGTTTTTATCAAGTGTAATGCTGTGCACGACTTCAATACCACGGAGCTTATCTACACTTACAAACTCAACAGTCGCACTTGAAGGCTGACGAACTTCTTGAAGTTGTGGCCCTACTGACCATGCGATTGAATCATTTACTAGCTCAAGCCCTGGCGCACCAGTAAAGCCTTCGCCTAATAACGGAGATAGAGAAATAGGCGCTTCTTCAACCACGGCACATTTTACTTCTTGACGCGTAGCAAGCTGAGTTAGCATTGTTTCTGTTGTTTGCTCAGATAGGCGTTTACCAAAGTACAGTAACGCCGGTGTTTTGCTCTGGCAGTCGAAAATAACGGTGCTGTTTACACTGTCTAATCGATAAAATGATTTAGTGTCGGCCATGATTTTCCTATCCTCTTGTTCATTGTGTGAGTTATAAATATAACGAAAATTAGTAAGCTACACTATGTACTAAATGTATCTCTTTGCTTGAGCCACAATCTATCAGATGGTGACACTCAATAATAATAGTATATATCATATAAATTAGGTTTTGATAGTCTTTACATCGCAAATAGTCAGATAAACTCACTGGAAGTACCACTGTAATAAAAAGTATTAAACTAACCTTCGCTTGGAAGTTCTCATGTTGCTTTTAATACATATAAAAAATCGGCCAGAGTTTCCCCATGACCGATTTTGTCAGCTTAAACTATTTATAATCTATTTTTGTACTTGTCCTGCGTCATCAAGTGCCGGTGTTTTACCTGCCCACTGCGCATTCAAACCAAATACCACTTTATTTACTATCAATGCAAAGGCTACACATACAATCAGTGTAATTGGCATTAAGTGAATGTAATGAATGTCAGTATGTAGTGGTGAGTTTGCAAATGTAAGCATGCCGTACATTACAACACCTAAAATTACTGCTGCAATACCTGCACGTGCATCCACATTTTTAAATAATAAGCCCACTACAAAAATTGAGAATATAGGCATACTTAATAAGCCATTTAATTGCTGTAGTAAGTTAATAATGCTATCTGCTTGCTGGTAAATTGGTACAAGTACCAGTGTTAAGCTTGTGAGTAGCAATGTTACGTAACCACTTAGCTTTACAACACTTGGCTCTTTATTAAAGTACGCTTCGTGAATGTCACACACATATAGTGCTGTAGCTGAATTTAATAAGCTGTTGTAAGTAGAAAGCACAGCTGCTGCCATTGCCGCTGCGAACACACCGGTTAACCATGCTGGCATTACATCACCCACAATTCGACCATAAGCAGCGTCGCCAATATCGCCATAAAGTTTAAACGAAATAATACCCGGTAATACCACAATTGCAGGGACGATTAAAAAACGAATACCCGCAGCTGCAAATATACCTTTTTGCGCTTCTTTAACATTAGGTGCTGCCATTGCTCGCTGTGTGATTGTTTGGTTAGTACCCCAGTAATACATTTGAATAAAGATCATACCGGTTAAAAGTGTTGGCCACGGAATAGGTGAGTCAGCATCGCCTATGAGTGTTAAGCGCTCCTCAGGAATACCCGTAAAGTCATAATCAATCGCATTAAGTGCTAAAAACACGACTAAAACAGCCATGCCTAGTACAAGTATGCCATTGTAGGTATCCGATACAGCAACTGCTCGCAGACCGCCAAAAAACGCATAAACAGCACCAATAATGGCAAATGCGGTGGCGATATACATTAGCGGAATATCAACCTTAAACATGGTTTGCATAAATAGCGCGCCAGAATAAATAACCGCTGGCATATAAATAAGTGCATTACCTAAAAAGAATAAACCACCAATAACAGCGCGAATATGTTTGTTGTTATAGCGCTTTTCTAAAAGCTCTGTGGTCGTTGTACAGTTGTATTTGTAATAAACAGGAATGAACACTTTGGCTAAAATAATCAAACCTATAATTGCTGCAAGCTCCCACCAAACCAGTAAAGCCATTTGGTTACCATTCATACCTACAAGCTGATCAGTACTTAAATTAGTTAATGTGATTGAACCTGCAACAAACATCCAAGTAAGGCCACCGCCCGCTAAAAAATACTCTTTGGTTTGGCTTTGTCCGTTATTGCGATTTTGGCCTCGGCATTTCCAATAAGTAAGGCCACCAATTAAAGCGGTGACAAAAACAAAAACCACCAGCTGTAAAATGTTATCTGACATGTGTGTGTCTCCTGCGCGTTATGCGCAATGTCTGTGTAATAAAAAAGTGTACGCTACAGCGCGTGCGCATCTCGACTTAGTTCTAACTTAATCTGCTTTAAAGGCATAAGTTCGGGACGTTGGTTATGCAGCTTTACCAATGCATTTAACTGAAACAAAGAAATAAGCATACTGTTAAGCACACTTAAGTAACCCTGCTTTTGTAGTTCTGCAATGGTATTGCTATCTAATGTTTGCAATTTGTCTTCATCAACGGTGCTCAAACCTTGAATAGTTTGGGTTTCGCCTTGTTCAAACTGCAATACAATATTTATGTTTTTAATGAGTCCTAAACGCGCAACTTCTTGGGTAAATTGATACGTTTGGTAATCATTTTTTAAATCGCTTTCTAACAACTTTTTCTGTGCACTTAAAAATAAACTTGGGTTACCTTTAGCATCAAATAGTGACTCACCCTGCTCGGTGTTTACGGCTGAGCTTTGCTCATCAATCGCAATAAAATAATCGCTACTATTTGCTTCTCGAGTCATTAAGTAAAGCGGCTGGGTTTGCATGCATACGGGTGTGTAAAGTGCCTGCCATTGGTTGTTATTTACCAATAGACTTTGCCCAGCACTAAAGCTTGTTAACGCTGATACGGTATAGCTGCCATTTTGTGCGTTACGTGCTAAAAAAACAGGTAAGTCGCAGGCTGCTTTTGCTATTTCATTTGCTCTTAAATTAACTAAATGCTGTTTTTTTGCGTATTCAACAGCGGCATTAGGGTTAATTTTTAATGTTTGGTGTTTGGTGTTTACTAGTTCACTAATAGCCATAGTTACACATCCTTAAACTGGGTTAGCTGCTAACCACTGCTCTATAAAAGCACGGTGAGGTGGCAAAGTTTGCAACATCTGCTGTGTAAGCTGGCTGTTACGTTCAATTATTTGTTTGGCTTGCACATGTTGTGAATACAAATATGCTTGTTTAGTAAAGTCAGGCTTAAAGCCCATACCGTACAAAACATACTGATAACTGGCAGCAGGGAATAACTCTAATGCGCCATGAAAATCTTGAATAAGTGGGCCACGGCTTCCCCAAAGAAGTAAATCTTCTTGCAGGGTTTGTGGAATAGTATTGGGCTGTACATGTGCTTGCCAGTAAGGCTCTGAGCGCTTGGTTAGCATGTAATGAAGCTTTAAAAAGTCGATAATACGCTGCCAGCGGTAATCCATTTGCTCGTTAAAGCGTTTAGCTACAATAGACATTACTTGTGTGTCTGCTGGCATGTGCTCTGCTACAAAGCGTGCTGAAATTTCAACAAGCATAATAGCGGTTGCTTCAAGCGGCTCTACAAATCCTGCTGACATACCAATAGCAACACAGTTTTTATGCCAAAACTTCTCACGGTATCCTGATTCAAAACTAATTTTACGGGCAGTTAAACCGTTTGCTGCATCGCCTAAATAGTCTCTTAGGTTTTGCTCTGCTTCATCGTCTGATAAAAATTTGCTTGAATAGACATGCCCTACACCTCGGCGGTGCGTTAAACCTATATCCCAAATCCATCCAGCGTTTTGCGCTGTTGCTATGGTATGGCTGGCAAGAAGCTGCTCGTTTTCATCGTAAGGGACTTGCATAGCCAGTGCGCTGTCGTTAAATAGCACGTGGTCCATTTTTTTAAACGGTACGTTGAGCGCTTGGCCTAATAACAATGATGAAAAACCAGTACAGTCTATGTATAAGTCGGCATTTATGGTGCGGGTTTGATCTTTTAATGTCAGCGTATTTATTGCACCACCGCCATCAAGCTTTACCTGATCAACAGTACCAATAATATGCTCTACGCCAAGCTTACTTTTACAATGCTGTTTAAGCATTTCTGCAAAAGCGCCGGCATCTAAGTGATAAGCGTAATTACAATTACCTTGATATTCACCCTGCGCTATACCTCTTGGGGCTAAGCTTGCTTCGCAAATATCATGTTGAAAATTAGTTTGCTGTGCAAAGTCTTCAACATTATCTAAATATGGGGCTAAATCTATACGGCCGTAGCCTAGCGGTACAGTAAATGGATGGTAGTAAAAGTCGTTATTGCCATGAGTCCAATTTACAAACTTCCCGCCTTGTTTGAAGGTAGCATTACAGGCTTTAAACACATCAACTTCACGCAAGCCTATTTGCTGAAGTGTGTTTTTCATCGTGGGCCAGGTACCTTCACCTACGCCAATAGTTGGAATGTCTGACGATTCAACCAACATCACTTTTAAGCCGTCACCATTTTGACCTTGGTGATACGAAGCTATAATTGCAGCGCTCAGCCATCCTGCTGTACCACCGCCAACTACCGCTACTGTTTTTATTGCTTTATTCATAATGGACTACTCTTTGAGTATTTTTAATAACGTTTTATACAACAAATGCCCGTTAGGGCATTTTGATTTAATGTGTATTCATTTTAGCCAATTAGGTTAACTAATATACATTACTGCTAAATTAACCTAATTGGTATTAGCACCTTGGTGCTGTAATGAAAACTAAGAGGCTAAAAATACGCCTCCATCATTAATTAAAACGATCCGCGAATACCAAACGCGTAACGTGAGCCATTATCTTCTACTGAATAGATTTGGTTAGCAAAACGACCTGTTTGTACTAGCTCTTCTTCAGTAATATTGATGCCTTCTGCAAAAATAGTGAAGTTTTCGTTAATATCGTAGCTTGCACTAATATCCCACTGACCGTAAGTTTCTACGTTAACTGGTTCACCGTTAAAGCCGTTATCAACTAAGCGTAAAAAGCCTTCACGGTTGTTAAATGCAACACGTGCTTGCCAGTTATCTTGCTCATAGAAAAATATTAAGTTTTGTGAATCCCCAAGACCTTCTAGTGCAAATGTTTGTGTAGTATCGTCACCCACACTAATGTCGCTATTCACAACAGTTGCATTGGCAATAAAACCAAAGCCATTTTCAAACATGTGAGTAACACCGACTTCAAAACCGGTTACAGTTGCAGACTCACCATTTTGAGGACGACTTACAGTGTAAACTTCTGAACTACCAACAAGTTCGTCATCTGTTTGGTCTGTACATGTAGTACACGCAAAATCAGGACCTGAACGGTCAGACATTTCGTATGTTTCTGCACCTGTTAGGGTAACAATAAAGTCATCTACTTCTTTACTAAATACTGCAAAGCTAAATAAGTTAGCATCGTTGTAGTACCACTCGTAAGAAATATCCCAGTTTTCAGACTGGAATGGTTTAAGTGCTGGGTTACCACCACTTGCCGTTAAATTTTGACGACGTGGCTCGTTAAAGTTTGTCGCAGGAGATAGCTGAGACATAGTTGGGCGAGTGATACTGTCGTACGCTGCAAAGCGTAAAATCATGTTATCTTGCAGCTCTAACTTAACATTTAAAGAAGGGAGTAAGTTTGAGTAGCTAGTACCTTGTTCAATGCTTGTAGCCGGGCCAAATACGTTAGCAAACAATGTTGCGTCAGATGTTGGTATTACATCGCTAATAAAGCTTTGTATTGCAGCAACTTCAATATCAGTTTCTGAGTAACGCGCGCCAAAGTTAACTGTTACGGGCATATCTGAAAGGTCAAAACCAAGCGTAAAGTCCATGTATAAGCTAGTGATGTCTTCGTTAATTGTATAACGGTTATTTTGTAGTGTTGGCTCTACAGGGAAACCTTGATCGGCTAGGTAATCAAGCATTTTATCACCGTCGTAGCTATAAAATGTATCGATTAAGCCTGGGAAGTAATTGCTTGCTTGGTATGCTTCAAAATCAATTGCATCAAGTGGCGCTTCTGTCCCGTAACCACAGAACTGACATTGACTACCAAAGATTTGAAAGCTTGATTTTTCACGCTCTTGGCGATAAGCACCAAAGTTAATACGATCAACTGGGCCTTTATCTGGCACATATTCAAAATCGGCTTTTACTTCAGTAATTTCATCTTCATCTGTAAATTGATTACCAATTTCGTTGTAATGAAGTCTCGCTAGGCTTGGATCAGGCAATGAACCATTTTCAAAACCGTCATGCTGTACAGTAGGAATACTGCCAGTACCGTCAAAAGTATAGCTATTAATAATACCTACAACGTTAAAACGGTCAGTACCTGCTCGGTCATTTTCGGCTGTTGAGCGAGATACATCAAATTTAGCTTTTAATGACTCGTTTACTTGCCAATCAACGTTAATACCAAATGCTTTATTAGTTACATCACGTGAATTACGTGTATGCGATACAAAGTCACTTGCAGGGTCGCCACTTGGCGCGCCTAAACCAACTTCTTGAGAGAAAGTTAAAAGAGTGCCTGTTTCTGGATCAATCGTTGCACTGCCTACGCGGTCTGGTTCAAACCAAGATGCTAAATCGCGTACTGTTGAGTCAACTTCGAATTTTGAAATCATGCCATCAACAGTAATCGTAACATCGTCAGACGGTGCGTATTGAAGTACTAAACTTGCATTTGTACGCTCGCGGTCTTGCTCATCAACTACTTGGTCCCAGTTACGAGGAATGTAAGCATTTTCAAACAATACACCATCCGTTGGATTAGAAATTGTTTGGCCACCGCGCCAACCAGCCGTTAAAATTTGGTTATTTTGAAGTTTACGTTGTTGATTAGTGATGGCAAAAAGCACACCTAGCTTGTCATCGTTAAACGTATTACTTATTAAGAATGATGTTGATGGAGATACTTCTTCAGAAAGGCTTTCGTACATACCTTTAACTGAACCTAAAATATGTAAACCACCAAAATCAAAAGGACGTGCTGTAGTTACGTTAACCGTACCACCAATGCCGCCTTCTTGAAGAGTTGCTGTATTACTTTTATAAATATCAGCACCGGTGATTTGATCCGCAGCCAATACATCAAAGTTAAATTCACGACCTGCACTGTCTGTCGCAATTTGACGACCATTAACAAGTACAGTATTAAATTGTGGACCAAAACCACGAATAGTTACCGCTTGGCCTTCACCACCACTACGGTCAATTGCTACACCTGTAATACGTTGCAGAGATTCTGCTACGTTTAAATCAGGAAATTTACCAAGATCTTCTGCTTTAATCCCGTCTGTAACAACATTAGATGCTTTTTTATCTAACATTGATGAACGTAAGCTGCTGCGGATACCCGTTACTGCGATAACTTCAACATCTTCATTTACTACTGTAGGCGTATTGCCTTCAGCGCCTTGAGCTGCAACGTTTCCGCTTGCCAATATGCCTGTGATAGCAATACTGATCGCGGTTTTCTTGTTGAACGATAACTTATTGTTAATTATCATTTTTTAAAAACTCCTGATTGTGTGTAGTCGTTGTGTCGTTGTGGTAGTGCATATAGTTTCAAATACTATTTATATTATAAATACTTTAAACCAGCAAAAAGTGCAACCTTTTCCTGAATTATGGATAGCATTTAATCACTGTATTTTTGCTTTTAATTTTCTTTAAATTAACATTAGAATGCTGTATTCATTCAGAAAAAGAGTAAATAATAACCTGTTCGTAATCCTCTCCCGGCAATAAATTAGCTTTTGGAAAATTTTCACGATTTGGCGCATCTGGCCAATTTTGCGCTTCAAAACACAAAGCTTGCCGTGCTTTAAAAGGCGAACCAACAAAGTTTGCGGTATAAAGCTGCATGCCTGGCTGCGTACTTTTAAGGGTTAAACTAACGTTCGTGTGTGGCGAAGTTAATGTAGCCATCGTCTTTAAACTGCTGTCATCATTAAAAATATAGCAGTGATCAAAGCCATTTCCAGCTTCTAGTTGAGGATGAACGGCGCTTAAGGCCTCACCAACTTGAGCTGGCTTAGTAAAGTCAAAGCAGGTACCGGTGACTGATGCAGATTCATTAAGTGGAATACTAGTTGTATCAATAGAAAGATAGTAATTGGCATTAACTTGAACAAGGTGTTCATTAATTGATTCGCTGCCATCAAGATTAAAATAGCAATGGTTAGTAAAGTTAACGAGCGTTTCTTTATTGGTTAGCGCTTTAAAGTGCAGAGTAAGCTCGCCGTTTTTAGCGCTAATCGTTTGCCAAACCTGCAACTCACCGGGGAAACCTTGTTCGCCGTCGGGCGAGCAATAATAAAGTTCAACTTCACTTTCAGTTTGTTTGGTTACTTGCCAAAGTACTTTATTAAAGCCTTTAACGCCGCCGTGCAGGCTATTAGGGCCGTTATTTGCTTCTAGTTGATACTGCGTACCAGATAAGTTAAAACGCCCCTTTGCAATGCGATTAGCGTATCGACCTACTGTAGCGCCAAGATAAAATGGGTTTTCAAGATAGTATTGAGGATCATCGACGCTAAGCGTCATTTCTTGTTTTTTAAATTTAATGCTTTTTATTATTGCGCCAAATGGCAAAATTTCAGCTGTTAAATTTTGACCATCACTGAGCTGAATAACTTGTAAAGGTTGGTTATTGGCAATAGATGTCACACGCATTCTCCAATCAAATTACCGAATTAACATTTCCTGTTATAACGGCGCAACAATATATAATATAAATAGTATATAATTGAAGCCTGTAACTCAATCTAAATACGTTGAAATTTCTCGACAAATATTTACAGCTGCCATCATATATTTACAATAATTCAGCTCAGTATGGGCTTATGTAAAACATAAGCCTCGTAAGGTTAACTGCTTTGGTAAATGTGCTCGTTAAGCGCTGCTTTTTCGTCAATGCTAAGCGCTTGCTTTGATTTAGCAATAAAATCGTACCTCACCATCACAGCTTTGCCTATTGCACAGCATTTATCGTGTTGCCATGCTTCCTGTCTAAGCGTAAAAGAGCTAATGCCTATATGCTCTACAGAGGTTTTTACGGTCACTTCGTGGCCATAAAATAATTCGCCCACAAACGACACTTCAACTTTGGCGATAATCAATTTCCAATCATGCGGGTTTAAGTCCGGTGTAAAAAACTTAAAAATAGGTCCACGTGCGACTTCAAACCATACAGGGAGTACGGTATTGTTAATGTGTCCGAGTGCATCTGTTTCGCTAAAGCGCGGCATCACTTTTTCAATAAACATAAAAATCCAATAATAATTATATAAAGGTAAACCATGACGGACTTTATACGCGTTGTTGATAACGCATTAAGCGATGAGTTTTGCGATGAATTTATTTCCACATTCGCGCAAAGCCCGCATGTAAGACAAGGGGTAACATCGGGCGGTGTCGACTTAAAGAAAAAAGACAGTCACGACCTACACTTAAATAATCACCCCGAATATGCACAACAATTAAAACATATACAACAAACGACTGCACAGCATGTTTTTAAGTATGTTGAAGAGCATATTTTTATGATGATTGGGGCGTTTGGCTTAAAGGTCTATCACCCAAAAACAGGTGAAGTAGTCGATTTAACCCAAGAGAATTTTGAAGAAGTGGGTAAACCGCAATTACCTTTGCTAGTGCAGCAAATTTTTAGACTTGGTAATATTCAAGCGCAAAAATATGAAGTAAACAAAGGTGGCTACCCTTACTGGCATAGTGAAGTTTACCCGCAGCTACAGCACAATGAAGCTTTGCATCGCGTGTTGTTATTTATGTTTTATTTAAACGATGTAGAAGAAGGTGGTGAAACTGAGTTTTACTATCAAAATCGTAAAATCGCACCTAAAAAAGGCACTATGGTAATAGCCCCAGGCTACTTTACACATACTCATAGAGGTAATAAGCCAGTATCAAACGATAAGTATATTTTAACATCGTGGGTGCTGTTTAATCGTGCAGAACAAATATATGGTGCGCCAAAGAGTTAGCGCACCAAAACTTATATGATTAACCTAGTAGCTCATCAAATAAATCAAATAACTGATCAAGCTCTTTAATGGTGTTGTAGTGCATACAACCAATGCGCACTACACCGCCTTTATCAAGCACATCTAATTGCTTGCACAAACCTTGGGCATAAAAGTTACCATCCCACACGCATATATGCTGTTTACCTAAAAATTCTGAAACAGCGCGTGGCTCAAGCCCTTCAAAAGTTAAAGCAAAAGTAGGTGTACGCTCATTTAAGCGATCAAAGTCATCAATACCAAACAGCTTAATGCGTGGGTAGTTTACCAAGCGCGTTAAAAAGTGCTCACTAAGCGCCATTTCGTGTTGTTTAGTTTTAGCAAAAGCTATGCTTAGCTTTTCGCGGCGTGAATGGCTATCGTCAAGTTCGCTAATTGCTGCAATGTAATCAACAGCCGCGATAAAACCCGCCATTGCCTCAAAGCTTTGTGTGCCGGTTTCCCAACGACCTGGTGCTACGTCTTTAGCTGGCTCAACTTTATAAGGTGTAAACCCTTCTAAATGTTCTTTTTTACCGTAAACCATACCTAAATGCGGGCCAAAAAACTTATATGCAGAGCAGGCTAAAAAGTCGCAATCAAGTGCTTGCACGTCTACAAGTTCGTGCGGTGCGTAATGTACGGCATCAACATAAACAAGTGCGCCTACAGCGTGAGCAAGCTCAACAATACGTTTAATATTATTAATTGAACCGGTGGTATTTGAAGCATACGTTACCGCTACAAGCTTAGTGTTGCTGTTTAATAAGCTTTCAAACTGCGCCATATCTAAGCTGCAATCTGCTTCGTTAATAAGCGCTGTATTTACCTTTACGCCTTTATCTTCTGCGGCTTGTTGCCACGACGATACATTTGAGAAGTGATCTGCATTGGTTACAATTATTTCATCGCCAGCCTGCCAGTCACGTGAAATTGCACGGCTAAAGCTAAATGTTAGGCTGGTCATGTTTGGACCAAACACAATTTGTTGTGAGCTAGGTGCATTAAGTAAATCAGCGGCGGCTTGGCGCGCATTCGCCATCAACTCAACCGTTTTATCACTTGAAAAAAACGCGCCACCTAAGTTCGAATTATAATGACCTAAATAAGCTGTCATCGCATTAAGCACCGATGTTGGCACTTGCGAGCCACCTGGTCCGTCTAAAAATACGGGCGATTTACCATCAACGTTTTGCATTAATGCAGGAAACTGCTCACGTAATTGCGTTATGTTCATGCTTATTCCTTAAGACGTTAATACAAAACAATCCAGGTAACCTGGTTTGCTAGCATCAATTTTGTTCATAGGTGTTGCGTTATGCCACACTTGACGGTCGTTTATTAATGCAAACATGCCGTCTTTTATTTCCATTTTAAAACAAGGCTCAGCTTGCTTGTTTTCGTATACAAGTAGCTCGCCGCCTTCTAAATTCTCGTGAGAAACACCACATATACATACATGATCAAAACCATCTTGATGCACGCCTTCTGGCGCTGCCGGCGTATCGCTGTTAATTGCAAGCATACGGAACTGATGAATTTCAATATCACGCTGCTCATCAATACCCGTAAGTTGGCGAAACTCATTTACAATGCTTTTCATGCCTTCTGACTCAAGTAAACTTTGCTCTAGGTTTTCGTAAGTACGCTCTACATTACCTTGAAAAGTATTAATTGAATCGTCTTGAACAAATGCTTTGGTTTGTTGTAACTTTATTTCACCATTTTGCATTTTAACTACTGAGTAACGACGTTTACGAAAGGCACCATCTGCATATGGATTTGCAGGCAGGTTATCAAAAGAAGGCTTAACCAAATCAATATTTGCTTGGTTAACAAAACGTAGTTGCAGTAAATTCTGGTTGTTTAATGCTGTCATAAAATCTCGCCTAAGATAATGAGAATATTGATGAGGATTTTAATGCATTTTGATAGGAATTTTTGCGCGATTACTTACTTTAAAAGCAACTTAAGACTAGATTTAATACAATAATATAAAAAAAGAAGCATGAACTATCTAATATTTATTTTAGCCAATAAAAAACCCGCCTAAGCGGGTTTTTAAACAAACTCTAAAAATTATACAGCTTGTTGAATAATCACGTTGTCTGCTTTTTTAGTGTAAGCAGGCATACGGTGGAAGTTCAAGTAACGGTATGTATCTGACGCCGTTGCATTGATCTTCGCAGCATATTCTTGGTACTCAGCAACTGTTGGTAATTTACCAATGATTGCAGCAATTGCAGCAAGCTCAGATGATGCTAAGAATACGTTTGCGCCATTACCTAAACGGTTAGGGAAGTTACGTGTAGAGGTAGACACAACCGTTGCTTTATCTGCAACACGTGCTTGGTTACCCATACATAGTGAACAACCTGGAGTTTCGATACGTGCGCCAACACGACCAAAAATACCGTAGTAACCTTCTTCTGTAAGTTGGTCTTTGTCCATCTTAGTAGGTGGAGCAACCCAAAGCTGAGTCGGAAGTTGACCTTTAAAGCCATCAAGCAACTTACCAGCAGCACGGAAGTGACCAATGTTAGTCATACAAGAACCGATGAATACTTCATCTATTTTCTCGCCAGCAACATCAGAAAGAAGACGCGCATCATCTGGGTCATTTGGAGCACAAAGAACTGGCTCTTTAATCTCAGCTAAATCAATTTCAACGATATGCTTGTACTCTGCATCAGCGTCAGCTTCCATTAGTTCTGGGTTAGCTAACCAATCTTGCATTGCAGTAATACGACGTTCAATCGTACGTACATCGCCGTAACCTTCAGAAATCATCCACTTAAGCATAACAATGTTTGATTCTAGGTATTCAGAGATAGACTCTTTAGATAACTTAACAGTACAACCTGCTGCCGAACGCTCTGCAGATGCATCTGATAATTCAAACGCTTGCTCAACAGTTAGGTGCTCAACGCCTTCAATTTCTAGTACGCGACCAGAGAATTCGTTAATTTTACCTTTTTTCTCAACTGTTAATAAACCTTGTTTGATACCGTAGTAAGGGATTGCATGAACAAGGTCACGTAAAGTGATGCCTGGTTGCATTTCGCCTTTAAAACGAACCAAAATAGATTCAGGCATATCAAGTGGCATAACACCAGTTGCTGCTGCGAATGCTACTGCACCCGAACCTGCTGGGAATGAAATACCTAATGGGAAACGTGTATGTGAATCACCACCAGTACCTACGGTATCTGGTAATAACATACGGTTTAACCATGAGTGAATAATACCATCACCTGGACGAAGTGAAACACCGCCACGGTTCATGATGAAATCAGGAAGCGTATGGTGAGTGCTTACATCGATAGGCTTAGGATAAGCTGATGTATGACAGAATGACTGCATTGTTAAATCTGCAGAGAAACCTAAACATGCTAGATCTTTAAGTTCATCACGTGTCATAGGACCTGTTGTATCTTGCGAACCAACAGTTGTCATTTTAGGCTCACAGTACTGACCTGGGCGAATACCTGCAACGTTACATGCTTTACCAACCATTTTTTGCGCTAGTGTGAAGCCTTTATCAGAAACTTCTGTTGCTGTTGGTACTTTAAATGTATCAGTTGCACCTAAGCCAAGAGATGTACGCGCTTTATCAGTTAAACCACGACCGATAATTAGTGGAATACGACCACCAGCACGAACTTCATCTAAAATCACATCAGATTTAAGTTCAAAAGTAGAAATCACTTTATCAGTACCATGTTGCTTAACAACACCTTCGTACGGATAAATGTCGATTTGCTCACCCATGTTGAGTTCATCAACATTTAATTCGATTGGTAATGCGCCTGAATCTTCCATTGTGTTGAAGAAAATTGGAGCAATTTTATTACCTAAACATACACCGCCAACACGCTTGTTTGGTACGAACGGGATATCATCGCCCATAAACCAAAGTACAGAGTTAGTTGCAGACTTACGAGAAGAACCCGTACCAACAACATCACCTACGTAAGCAAGTGGTAAACCTTTAGTTTTTAATTCTTCAAGCTGAGTAATTGGACCTACTTCGCCCGCTTTATCAGGTGTAATACCGTCACGTTCAATTTTTAGCATTGCTAAAGCATGAAGTGGGATATCTGGACGAGACCATGCATCTGGTGCAGGAGACAAGTCATCAGTATTTGTTTCGCCAGTTACTTTAAATACAGTAACTGAGATCTTTTCAGCAACAGCTGGCTTATTAGTAAACCATTCTGCATTTGCCCAAGACTCAATAATTTGCTTAGCGAATGTATTACCTGCTTTTGCTTTTTCTTCTACATCGTAGAACGCATCAAACATAAGTAATGTATTTGAAAGGCCTTTAACTACGATTGGTGCAAGTGTTTCGTCATCAAGTAGGTCAATCATTGGTGCGATATTGTAACCGCCCAACATTGTACCTAATAATTCTGCCGCTTTTTCTTTAGAAACAAGTGGAGAATTAGTTTCACCTTTAGCTACAGCTGCTAAGAAGCCCGCTTTAATATAAGCAGCATCATCAACACCTGCTGGTATACGCTGAATGAACAAATCTAAAATGAATTCTTCTTCACCTGCAGGTGGAGTTTTGATTAATTCAATAAGATCAGCAGTTTGCTGAGCATCTAATGGCGCTGGTACGATACCTAACGCGGCACGTTCTTCTACGTGTTTACGATATTCTTGTAGCACAATATTGCCCTCTTGGTGACGTGAAAGTATCCGGTAGCGCTTCAAGCGCAAATAAGTTACCCAATACTTATAGTATTCTAACGCGTAATTATAAAGCTTTTATGGATAGATGAAAATCCATCCAGTTACGCAACTGATTATACCGATTATAAATACTATGAATAGTGGTTGTAGTAAAAACTATTTTCATGAATACTTGTTAAGTAAGAATCATTACCATTAAACAATACTAATTTATTACAGGCATAAAAAAACCCAGCACTTGGCTGGGTTTTTATTATAAACTATTTAATTAACGTAAAACTTTAACGTTTTTGATAGTTTTGATATGCGCTTCTACACGACGGTTTTCTGCGTTTGCAGCTTTAGTGTTTGCATCATTTTTAAGACGCTCTTCACCTAAACCAACTGTAGTAATACGGTCTTTAGCAATGCCATCAGTAACTAATTGCTTAGCTACTGCATCAGCACGTTTTTTAGATAACCATTTGTTGTAAGTTGCTTTACCTACAGAAGAAGTGTGACCTTCTAAAAGTACTGTTGTATCTGGGTAATCTTTTAAGAATGCAGATACTTTTTCAATATCGTTTAAGTACTGAGTAGATACTGCTGAAGCATTGTTAGGGAAAGTCACTAATAAGCTTACAGTCACTTCTTTATCTTCATATAAAGTACAACCAGTGCCATCAACTGCATCAGTCATAGGTGTGTTAGCACACTTATCATCTGCATCAGGAATGTTGTCGTTGTCGCTATCTGTAGGAGCTACAGCTACTTCAATTACCTTAGGCTCTGGAGCTGGTTTAACTGGCTCTACAGGAGCTGAATTTTGGCCAAATAAGTAGTTAATACCAATTTTAGCGCCTACATCTGTGTAACCACGGTCAAGACCTTGGTATACAGCTGTTTCAGCATTTACAAATAAGCCATCTGTAATGAAATGTTGGTAACCAACACCTGCATTTAAGAATGTATTGTCATCTACTACGTCTATTTCTTTAATACCGAAAAGACCGTAGAAAGGACCGCCATTTAAATGGTAAAGAGCATCAATACCGTAACGCTCGCCATCAATACCGTTGCGGTTGCCAGCAACTTTATCAAAAGCATTAAAATCCATATCTGCATATTCAAGACGTGCGCTCCAGTAATCACTGAAACGGTAACCGGCTTCAACACCCCAGCCAGTTGATTCATTTACATCAAGACCAGCTTGAGCACGCATGTTTTTCCAAGATGCGTCATAATAGTCGCCAAATGCGCCAATGTAGAAACCTTCTTCTTTATCAGCAGCGAATGTAGATGCGCTAGTTGCAGCCAACGCGATTGCAATTGTAAGTGATTTTAATTTCATTGTTTTCTTCCCATTTGAACAATTTTAAATTGTAGCTAATCGATACTAGCTCAATCAGTTTTATATAGACTAACTGAGCCTTTGTTAATCAATACTTAACGAAAAATAAAGTTTATAACTTTTTTCTATGCCTCGTCACAACACACATCCACTTACTATAGGCGAAATTAAAACTTTATTGAAAAATAAATATAGTAGTTTGTTGTAAATTAGTACTTAGCAAGGAATGTAAGAGCAATTAAATTAAATGCACTTATAAATGCAAAGAAATATTGCTTGGCTTTAATTCGGCGCATAATACCACCAGAATTAACATTACCCTAGGTATATGCACATATTTGATTAAAAAATGACTCTTTTTAATCATGTAGTTATACTCAAAGTTAAGTATTAAGTACCACAAAAAGTTTGGTAATCATTATCATTTATCGGTGCAGCCTGAAATTCTGATAATTTTTCACTGTCAGAATACGGGTTACTGGCTATTTTTATAAAGCGCTGTAGTAACTCACTAGACCCTGTAGCGTTATATTGTGCAATTATTTCTTCGATCACATGATTACGCGGTATTACACGAGGATTTGCAGCTCTCATTATTTCATAACTATTATCGTCGGTTAAGCTTACCCACTTAGCTCTCCATTCAATTAGCGACTCAGGTATTACTGTTTCTTCTTTTAAAGATTCAGTAAGCGCATCGAAGGTATTGGTGTAATCGAGCTGATTATCTTTTAATAGTGCTAACAACTCTGCGATTAACTCGCCACTACTATTGCAAGATTCATTTAAACCCAGCTTTTCTCCCCACATAGCCGTAAACTCAGTATTAAATTGCTCAGCAAAGCTATTAATGTATGGCGTCATTAACGAAACAGCTTGTTCGTCATCATCGCTGATAAGCGGTATTAAACTCTCAGCTAAACGAGCACAGTTCCAGTTAGCTATATTAGGTTGATTACCAAATGCATACCGACCTTGTTTGTCGATAGAGCTAAATACAGTATCAAAGTCAAAGCTATTCATCATGGCACACGGGCCGTAATCAATGGTTTCTCCGCTTACTAGCGTATTATCGGTATTCATTACTCCGTGAATAAAGCCAACACGCATCCAGCTCACAACTAGCTTAACTTGGTTTTTAATCACAGCGCCTAAAAATGCTAAATAGCGCTGCGATCCTGTATCTGTTATTTCTGGGTAGTGTCGCTCTATAGCTAAATCGGCTAAATTTTTAAGTCCTTCAACATCGCCTTGCGTCGCTAAATATTGAAACGAGCCAACACGAATATGGCTCGTTGCTAAACGAGTCACTATGGCGCCTGCTTGTGGCGGATTACGATAAACCGTTTCACCACTACCAACAACCGCTAAGCAGCGTGTGGTTTTAATGCCTAGTGCATGCATTGCCTCGCTCATTACGTATTCACGAATAGCAGGACCAAGAGCACAACGCCCATCTCCCCCTCTTGAGTAAGGAGTAGCACCAGAGCCTTTTAATTGAATATCCCACAACTGGTTTTTATCATCATTAATAGCGCCCAGTAAATGCGCTCGCCCATCGCCTAAACGTGGTGAAAAATGTCTAAATTGGTGCCCAGAGTAACCAAGTGCTACTGCAGGAATCGCCTGTTTTTCGTTACCGCTAAAAGTGCTAGCACGCAAATCAGCTGCAACGTTAATATTAAACTCTTTTGCTAAGCTCTCGTTCCACAGTAATAACTGAGGAAAGGCAACACTTGCAGGGAAATCTTCTATCGCAAAGTTTTCCGTAATGTCTGTGTATCTTGGCACTAATTTCATGGTAATTCCTATTATTGCTGACTTATACCAACACGGTTGTCACCTACGCCATAGGCCACAATTAAGCTCAACTCTTGCATACTTAAGCCACTTTGCTTTTGCATTTCGTTAAAAAAGGCTTGGGCTGCACTCAGTGATTTTTTAGTTTGTAAGCCGCCGTCTATAATTTTATGGGCACGCAAATAATTCTCTACATCGCGTGATAGTAAAAAAGTATCTTTACCAAGTGCTCGCAGTGCATAAGGCCCTGTATTTCCGCCTAAACGCGCACCATGCTTTTTTAAATACGCCCATAAACCAATAATATCGTCTGTTGGCCAATTAGCGATAAACTGACTAAAACTGCCATGTTCCCCTGCTATTTCGTGGATCATGTAAGCATTTTCGGTAATTGTTTTTACTTTTTTATAGTTACGAACAATTCGCTCATCCGTTGCTTTTTGTTCCAGCATATCAGGTGGCATCATTAATAACTTATCAACGCTAAAATCCCAAAAAACCTCTCTAAAGCCTGGCCACTTATTATTAATGACTGACCAATAAAAGCCACTTTGAAATACTTTTCGAGTAAATTCCTCAAGCCAATCGTCGTCACTTAACGTGCTTAGTTGTTTTTTAGATAGCGGTTTTGCGAGTAATAACTTAAGCATTTTTTCAGAGCCTTTTCGCTCTACCGCTCGCTTATAAATATCGCTAAATTTTTCCATCTGATTAATACCTTACTTCTACTATGGGTCTAGTGTACGAGAAAAGCACCCAATACGTAACCACCCCTCTTTTCGGTGAATTAATCTGTATTTAGTAGCTTGACACCCAGATGGCTAAAATGCTTTAATCGCCGTAATTACCCTATTTAAATTGCACAGGTTTGTAAGTTTTACTCTACAAACAGGTGCAAAGGGCTAGAAGAGGTGCGTTATTCAGGTAGCGTATGTTAGGAGCGCAAACTCCAGTGAGCATACGTGAGGGGAATTAACGCCGAGAAGTAACCACTTTTGCGAGGTGTTTATTTCGGGCGACTAGGTTGAACCCTAGCGACTGTCACCAATAGCTGCTTATAAAAAGCAGCTTATTAGTTTGGTGGAGAGCTTCTGGTCTTAAATATTAAGGCCGTGCGCCCTATTATTTTAAGCCCATTCGCTCTTCGAATTATTAGTTCGAACGACGTTAATGCGGCTCCTTCCATAAAGCTTTTTAACTCTTCGAATAATACCAATTGCATTAAATTAGTTATCGCTAAAATGATCACGTTTTTAATAAAGTTGGTACAAATTATAAGTTCGTGAGAGATGATCAACAACTTCAATTTAAACGACTACTCATTGTGGACCGCGCTCGTAACGCCATTTGATCAACACGGCGATGTTGACTACAACACGTTAACTAAACTGGTTAGCGAGCAAGAAGCGGCACATAACGGTATTTTACTACTTGGCAGTACGGGCGAAGGTTTAGCACTAACGCTAAAAGAGCAACAAGCCATTGTTGAACACGTATGCCAGCTAAAACCAGCAGTACCACTCATGGTTGCTGTGGGCGGTAGTAACCTAAAGCAACAAATTGAGTGGGTTAACTACTGTAATACACTCCCAATTCATAGCTTTTTACTTGGCTCACCGCTTTATACAAAGCCTGGCGCTATAGGTCAAACTCATTGGTTTGAAAGCCTACTTAATGCAAGTGTTCACCCGTGTATGCTTTATAACGTACCGGGTCGAAGTGCTGTTAGCATTCCAACGGCAACAATTCAAAACTTACAAAATAATAAAAATTTATGGGCGTTAAAAGAAGCGAGCGGCAGCATTGCTCAGTTTGAAGCTTATCGCCAAGCTGCGCCTAATTTAGCTATTTTTAGTGGCGACGATGCTCTAATGCCTTATTTTGCTCAAGCTGGCGCAAAAGGTTTAGTGTCGGTAGCTGCAAATGCATGGCCCGCACAAACTCACGAGTTTGTTAAACGCAGCTTAAGTGGTCAACACCCTAATTTATTTGCCCAGTGGTCAAGCGCTATTAATAGCCTATTTGCTGTTGCAAACCCTATTCCCGTAAAGGTATTGATGCATTTGCAAGGTCGCTTAAGCAGCCCGCAACTTCGTCCACCTTTAACACACCTTGAGTTAACTCAAACCGATTGCATCACAACTGCAAACAACACCATTTTATCTTGGCATTAAATACAGGTTTTTATAATGAGCTGGTTAGAACTATTAAATAATTTAGAATCGGGCGCAGTACGCGCAGCATCACAAAACGAAAGCGGCCAATGGCAAGCTAACGTAGAAGTAAAACAAGGCATTTTGGATGCCTTCAAAAATGGCACTAATACTGAGTTTGCAGGTGGTTTTGTTGATAAACATAACTTAGCTCCACAAGAATTTAGTACTGACGATGGCGTTCGTATGGTACCGGGTGGCTCAAGTGTTCGCCGTGGTGCTTATGTGGCTAAAGGCACGATTATTATGCCACCAGCGTATGTAAACATTGGTGCATATATCGACGAAGGCACAATGGTAGATAGCCACGCATTAGTTGGCTCGTGTGCACAAGTAGGTAAAAACGTACATTTAAGTGCTGCAGTGCAGCTTGGTGGTGTACTTGAGCCAATTGGTGCAAGCCCAGTAGTTGTAGAAGACGACGCCTTTATTGGCGCTGGCTGTATTATTGTTGAAGGTGTAGTTATTAAAAAAGGTGCAGTACTTGCCCCAGGCGTGCGTTTATCAGCAACTATTCCGGTATACGACTGCGTAAACGAGCGCCAACTAGATAAAGGCGAGCCAATCCCAGAATACGCGATTGTAATACCAGGCTCTCGCCCTGCGTCAAACGAGTGGGCGCGCGAGCAAGGCTTAAGCATGTCGTGTGCGTTAATTGTTAAATACCGCGACGAGAAAAGCGATGCATCGTTATTGCTTGAAGAGGTTTTACGATAATGAGCTTTTTGAGCACGCCTATCAAAACCGCTGTAAATACAATTACACAACAACTTGATACACCTTTTTTTGTTTACGACCTAGATCAACTAAACGCGCATCTTGCACGTTTAGTTGCGCAAACCGATGTAAAACTGTGGTACGCGGTAAAAGCAAATCCACTGTCTAAAATTATTCAAAGCTTAGACAACGCTGGTTTTAATTTTGACGTAGCAAGTAAAGGTGAGCTTGAGCAAGTGCTAGCACAAGGTATTAGCTCACAGCGCGTGCTCAACACAGGGCCTGCAAAAAGCCCTAAACAAATTAAACACTTTATTGAGCGCGGAGTACGTATATTCGTAGCCGAAAGCCTCAATCAAGTACGTTGGTTAAACCAACAAGCGCAACTACAAAATACGCAGTTACAAGTATTACTGCGAGTGCAATTACGCTGGCCTGAAGGTGAAAAAAATCCACTGGGCGGCGATAGCCTTACGCCGTTTGGTTTGGGTTGTGATGAGTGGCAAGCACTCAATGTAACCGACTACCCTGCACTTAAGTTTGACGGCTTACATATTTTTCAGTGGGGCAACATGCTTAGCACGCAAAAACTAAGCTACTTGTGGTCACAAATGATTGCACCTCTTAGCCAACTTGCCAGCGATTTAAATATTAGCCTTAAAATTCTCGATTTAGGCGGCGGCTTAGGTATTCCTTATACACAAAATGAAGCAACACTTGATTGGGATGACTTAATTGCTGCGCTCGCTAAAATTAAAAATGATGCGGGTGTAGAAGAGCTATGGATGGAACTTGGCCGCTATGCCGTGGGAGAATGTGGTCATTACGCAAACCCAGTAATAGAGCGCAAACAAAACTATAATCAACAGCAAGTCATTTTAAGCGGCGGTATAAACCACTTATTACGCCCTGCTGTTACCAGCCAAGATTTTCCTGCTGCGTTACTGCGTGAATCCAGTGCTAAAATTCAAGCGGTCACTTTATACGGCCCGCTTTGTACAGCGCTTGATTGCTTAGGTGAGCATAACCTGCCAAGCGATTTAAATGAGCACGACTGGCTAGTGTTTAGCCAGTGCGGTGCTTACGGCTTTACCGAAAGTATGCCGTATTTTTTATGCCACGAGCTCGCCGGCGAGTACACATTGCAAAACGGTGAACTTACCTGTGTTCGCCAAGCCGAAAATGCCAGCCACTACTTAAGGTAATAAGCATGAGTAATACAACACACATCAGCCAAGAGAACATTGTAGTAGGGGAAGTTGCAAACGGCTTACCACTTACAATTCCGGTGTATCGTTTAAAAGGTGATGGCACAGGGCCTAGTGTTTATGTTCAGGCCAATATGCATGGCGCTGAAGTACAAGGCAACGCTGTTATTTTTCAGCTACTTGAGCAATTAAAGCATCTTAACCTTAGTGGCGATATTACCCTTGTACCTTATGCAAATCCGATTGGTTGTAATCAAAAATCTGGCGAGTTTACCCTTGGCAGGTTCGATCCAATTACGGGCACTAATTGGAATCGCATGTATCACTACAATAAAAATTTAGTGGCACAGTTTGCACAAAATCATACCCAGTATGACGACGCTACATTAAAAAGTAACTTCAAACAGGCGCTTATTGACGATGTAGACAGCAAACTTAACGGCCCGGCTTATTTACTTAATACGGGTAAACGCATTGCACTTAACCTACAAAAGCTCGCTCATCAGGCTGATATAGTACTCGATTTACACACAGGTCCTATTTCAAGCAAGCATTTGTACTGCCCAACCTATGCAACCGACAGCGCGCTTTACTTTAATATTGAACATGTACTGCTTATTCCTAGTGATTTTGACGGAGCTATGGATGAAGCTAACTTTTGCCCATGGTGGCATTTGAGTGATGCACTTAGCGAGCAAGGTCGTGAATTATCAATACCTGTAGAAGCATTTACTGTAGAGCTAGGCAGCCAAGAAAAAATAGACTTAAAAGAAGCACTAAACGATGCTAACAGCATTTTAAGTTACTTAAATCACAAAGGCGTACTGCAAAACGCGCCGCATACGCCAGCCAATATGACTCGCTATGCATGTAATTTAGATGACTACTTTGCTTATTACGCCCCTATTGGCGGCATGGTTGAATACTTAGCCCCACTTGGTGGGCACATTAAAGCCGGTGAGCCTATTGCTAATATTTTACGCATGGAGCGCTACTTAAGCGAGCAACCACTGCAAACACTTACTCTCGATTGCGATGCAATTGCCATTTTGCACTTTGCCTCAGCGAGTGTTAACCAAGGCACCGAGCTTTATAAGTTTTTTACTAACGTATTTGAGCTTTAGCTCACCCTTCTCATTGCGTGAGAGCGCATTAACCAAAATAGTTAATGTGCATTAAAAAAGCGGCTTAGGCCGCTTTTTTTCTGATCTATATTTACTTTGTATACGTAGTGAACTTGTTATAAATACAAATTCAGTAAAAGTTCACCGTTACATATGTAAAAAGACGTTATAATTAAATTAACGCATACAACAACCCAAACTCACAAGGAATTACAATGAGCTGGCGCCACTGGATCACACTTTCTGCCTTAATAAGTACAGCTACCTTCGCACAAGAAGAAGTTGCTACAAATGAGCAAGACAACGACATCGAACTTGTAAAGCAGTGTATTTTAAATGAGGTAATTGGCGGAGATGGTAAACAAACATTAGACGATCTTCGTAAAAAGTGTTCAGCTCTTGAAGAAAACAAACAACTTACCGCGCTTGATAAACGCCAAGCTCGTGAAGAAGTTGGTAAAAAAAATAGAAATGTAATTACTCCACATAAGCGTAACTATATTTTACCTCTTTCGTACGTATCACACCCAAACGATCGCCCATTTGATGGCTTTGATGCACTAACCGACGATAACGACGGTGAACCGCTCGACAACTTAGAAGCAAAATACCAGCTATCGATAAAAGTGCCTCTTTACGATGATTTTTCGGATAAAGACCAAGCCATATTTTTTGGCTTTACACTGCAATCATATTGGCAGATTTATAACTCAGAAATTTCTTCTCCATTTCGTGAAACCAACTACGAACCAGAGATATTTTGGATAAATTACCTCGACCCAGAAAACGTATTATGGGGCGACGAAATGGCAATCGCATTAGGTATTTCGCATCAATCAAATGGTCGAAGCCAACCAAACTCACGTTCGTGGAACCGTATTTATGCAGACTTTATCTGGGAAAACAGAGGCTTTGTTTTTAGCTTTAAACCTTGGTACCGAATAGCTGAGGACGAAAAAGAAGATATTTTAGAAGCCAATGGCGACGACAACCCAGACATATATAAATACATGGGTTACTTTGAGTTTAGCGGCGCGTATCGTTTTCATGACCATGAATTTAGCTTTATGACACGTAACAACTTAAATTCAGATAATCGTGGTGCAATTCAACTCGACTGGTCGTTTCCTTTATGGGGCCGCGTTCGTGGTTATGCACAATACTTTAACGGTTATGGCGAAAGCTTAATTGATTACAATGCGGATGTAGAACGTATTGGTGTAGGTATATTATTAACCGATCTGCTGTAATACTTCCCTAAGTTTTACGCACAAAAAAGCCAAGCATCGCTTGGCTTTTTTGTGTTTTGAACAGCTAAACAGTTATTTTTTTACTACAAACTGCCCTTCAAATTCTGCAACCACGTTATCACCATCGTAAATAGTTACAGGCACTACGTAACTTGCTTTACCGTCGGTTTCTAAATCGCTTAACTTGCCCTTACAGGTTTGTATATCAACACAACCACGTGGGTCGGTAGTAAGCGGCTTTAAGTACTTAATGTTAGCATCGGCTAATACAATATTACCTTCAAGCCCAGCTTCTTTAAGTGCTAAGTACGTAGCGCCCCAACCTGTTAGCGTGGCCAAGCTATAAATAGAGCCTGCAAACATGGTGTTATGTAGGTTTAAGTTAGCGTCTAGGTCGGCGCTGGTTGTAAATTGCCAATCGGTATAGCTTTCTACCTTAATACCCATCGCGTCACTAATTGGAATAGACTCACGCCACGTATTTTGTAGCACTTGCGTCCAATTAGGATGGCGGAACCAGCCTGGCTCACACGGTTTTTGCTTTACCATTTTAAAATGTTGTACATCGCCATACGCTAAGTGCGCTTTTTCTTTTAATTCGTAACCGTGGCGTTTATAAAACTCAAGCGCTCGTTCGCGTGCAAACAAAACCAGTTCATCGGCATTTTGTGTCCATGCTATTTTTTCAAGCTCATGAAGCAAACGACTACCAATATGCTGATTACGATTACCCTCTGCAACTGCCATGTAGCGCACTTGTGCTTGCTCATGACTGTTAAAGTGCAAACGTGCTACACCAAGCACTTCGCCTTCTTTATTTTTTATAAAGCGATGCTCAGAGTCTTGTTCCATATCGTCTTGTTCAGAGCCTCGAGGCTCGCCCCAAGGCGCGCGTAATACCTGCCAACGCAATTGGTAATACGCTTGCCAATCTTCGCTACTTTGTGGGGTGCTTACCTGAAACATACATACTCCTGTTGTTATATAAGCCGTAAATAAAAGTCAAAAGAAGGCTACGGCGCTATACTAATAGTATTGGTTATCTACCAAGCTAAAAAAATAAAATAATTAAATTGATTGGCATTATTATGGCAAATACCATACTCCATCTTAAAAAAACTGCAAATACGACTTTGGTGATGGCTGTAAAATAACGAAAAAAAATAATGACAAAGGCCATTGCGCTTTAACGTTGCTAGTTTATGCTGAGGATATGACTGAAAAAATCAATTATATAAATTCACTGACGGGTTTGCTGAGCGATCAATTTATTGAAAATAGCCACAGCATTGGTCAGTTAATCTATTGGCATAAATGCAGTGGCGATCACATTCAAGTACGTGAGCACGAGCAGTTACGCTGGTTACTTATTAACGATACTCTTCAATCTGTTATTGATTCAAATAGCCCGGATTCATTACTTTTTCCACACTTATTGTACCTAGATAAGCACTGGCAGACTCTTAAGCCGCCACAAAAAGTGTTAGAACTCGGCCTTGGCGGCGGTGCAATTCGTAACTATTTACAACACAAATACCCTAAAGCACAAATAACATCGGTTGAAAAAAACGCCGATATTATTGATTGCTATACCCAGTTTTTTTCGTCAAATAAGAATGAGCAACTGCTGTGCGCCGATGCGCAACAGATTTTAGAAAGTGTGCAAAATATTGATTGGATTATTCTAGATTTATTTAGCCAAATAGACGCGCCTCGATTTTTATTTGAAGAGGCATTTTATAAAAAAATCTACTCGGCTTTAAATAACAACGGCGTGCTATTTATTAACTTTTTATCGCAGCATGAGTCGCAATTAAAACAACTTCAGCAGCTATTACTCGATGTATTTGGTTGTAATGTTAGCCCGCAAAAAATTACGGGCTATGTAAATCATATCGTCGTGGTAACCAAAAACTTAAACAGATAAGTTAAACGTAACGGGCCCATCGTTACACAAGCTTACTTGCATATCGGCACCAAACTCACCTGTGGCTATTGTAAGCCCCAACTCTTTAGCTTGAGCTACAAAGTATTCGTAAAGCTCGTTAGCTTGGCTTGGCGTTGCCGCAGATGAAAAACTAGGGCGCATACCCTTTTTAGTATCAGCCGCTAGCGTAAATTGCGAAACAACAAGTAACTCACCTTTAATATCTTTAAGGCTTAAGTTCATTTTGTCGTTTTCGTCAGTAAAAATACGATAATTACTTACCTTGTGTAAAAGCTTATCGGCCGTTTGTTTGTCGTCGTGTTTTTCAACGCCCAGCAACAACAATATACCTTGGCTAATTTCGCCTACCACTTGGTTGTTAATTTCTACTTTGGCATGCTTTACACGTTGTATTAAACCTTGCATTTAAACTGTGTCCTTTATTGCTGGTTCATCATCTTCTAGTTCAAGCTCTGGTGTTTCTGGAATATCATTTGGGCTAATGCACGCAGTAAATTCAGCACCAAGCAAAACAACGACCCACGACAAATACACCCATACAAACAAAATAGGAATGGTTGCTACTGCGCCGTAAATAACTTCGTATGACGGAAAATGGCTAATATAAAGAGCAAACCCTTTTTTAGTCAGCTCAAATAAAAGTGCCGCAAAAAAAGCGCCAGGTATTGCCGCCCTAAACGACACCCGCGTATTAGGCACTAAGGTGTAGAGCATAATAAAGCCCACCATCGAAATTCCATACGGCAATAACTTTAACAAAAACCCGCTAAACCCAGGAATCCCCTGATCAGCAAAAGACACCAAAGATACAATATAAGAGGTAACACCAATACTGGCACCGAGCAACATAGGCCCTAAGCTCAAAACCATCCAGTACACAGCAAATGAGATCATCATTGGGCGCTTTTTCTTTATGCGCCAAATTCGGTTCAATGTGGCATCTACATTACGTATTAACAGCAAGGCTATTGCAGCTAAAAAGCCAATACCTACTGCCGTCATTTGATTAGCGTTACCGGCAAAGGAGCTAATATGCTCTCTAATAACATCGGTAGAGGTAGGTACAAAATTAGTAAACAAAAAGCTCTCAATTTCCATGCGAGTAGATTCAAAGCCCGGAAAGGCTGAAAATATAGCAACACCCACCGCAATTAATGGCACTAACGACAGAAGTGTCACGTAAGCAAGGTAACCTGCATTAACCGTTATTTGATCGTCTATACACCGATTAAAATACTGCATCCACCAACCAGGTTGCTGGCGTATAAAGGACTTAACTTGCTGTTTGTAATGTGAGAGCTTATCATTCATACAATTGACTTGTGCTTATATAGTTTTGATTATAATAACAATCAGCGCCATAATTTACAGCACTAACGCTCGTAAACAGGAATTCAAATGAAAAAACAAACATTACTCAGTGTTTCAATGCTTGTAGTAACACTTACTTTAACTGGCTGCCAATCAGCTTATTATTCTGCGATGGAAAAAGTCGGTGTTCACAAACGCGATATTCTAATTGACCGCGTAGAAGAAACCAAAGACTCGCAACAAGAGTCACAAGAAGAATTTAAATCGGCACTAGAGCGCTTAACTACTCTAATTGATTTTAATGGTGGCGAACTACAAGACACTTACAATCAACTAAACGATGATTACGAGTCGAGCTTAAATGCCGCTAACGAAGTATCAACTAACATCAATAAAGTAGAAGACGTGGCGGAAGCGCTATTTGATGAGTGGGCCGATGAGTTAGAGCAGTACAAAAGTGCATCACTTAAGCGTGAAAGCAGCAAAAAGCTAGCCGCGACTAAGCGTCAATTTGATCAGCTATTACGCTCAATGCGCAGCGCAGAGAGTAAAATGGAGCCAGTATTAACCTCGCTTCATGATAACGTTTTATACTTAAAGCATAACTTAAATGCACAAGCGGTATCGGCTATTAAAGGTGAATTCACTAACCTTAAGCGTGATATTCAAGTATTAATGAACGACATGAACAAATCGATTGCCGATTCAAACAAATTTATTGAACAAATGAACAGCGCTGGCTAATTATTTGTTACTTTAACAAGCCTGCTTAATTGCAGGCTTTTTTATGTTAAAGGCATGCTAAAAGGGATTTACAATGAAACGCTTTTTAATCGCAACAATGCTCTTATGTATACTGACTGCCTGCGGTGCACCTAATAATATTAATCGTATTACCAGCTCTGACTCAGTTGTTGTTATTAATGATAAGAACGGTCGTTATAAAAATTTATACACAGGTGAAAAAACATATCCCACTAGCTGTACTGAAAACTGCTACCCAGCCCATCCAGACTTACTATGCAAAACCGGCAGCGAAAACTGCCAGTACCAAGGCCTGCAAACTAAACCACAGCTTAGCACCGGCTATACCGTACGCTGGCTTGGTCACGCTAGTTTTGTAATTAACACCCCAAATGGTCAAAGTGTGCTGTTTGATCCGGTAAAAAATCAGTTTGATTCTCCAGTCGCACTTGGCTTTAAACTCGGCGGTGGTATTTATCGTAAAGCAGGCGCTTGGCCTAGTGAGCAAGAACTGGAAAATATTGATGCGGTAATGTATTCACATATTCATTACGATCACTTTAATAAAGCCGACATACAAAGCATTGGCAATAAACCTCGCTATTTAACACCACTCGGGATGGCCGACAACTTCCCTACCGGTGGTTTTAATATTAGCGAAATGCCGTGGTACTCAACAACCAACATTGACGACTTAATTATTAATGCCGTGCCAGCTCATCATTTTAGCGCTCGTGTATTGGTGCCCTTTATTTACGAAGATAACAATAAAGACTTATGGAATGGCTGGCTGCTTGAACAAAACGGCAGTACCTTATTTTTTGCAGGCGATACGGGCTACTCAAAACACTTTAAAGATATACAGCAAAAATATGGCGATATAGATGTGTGCTTAATACCAATCGCATCTTACTACAGTAAAGAAAGTGGTAAATTTTATCGTTACGTCCACACCACACCAGAGGATGCGCTCAACGCAGCACAAGAGCTTAACTGCAAAGTAATGATACCGTGGGGATACGGTAACTCAAGTTGGAAAATGGGTGACCATACTAGCCACTCTGCCTTGCTGCGCTTATTGCATATGTACAATAAAATGGATTCAAAAGTACCGCTGTATATTTTAAACGAAGGCGAAAGTATTTCACTATAACTATTTACTTAGCTGTTTTAAGATTGTTATTACATTAAGACAAATCCACAATAAAATTGAGAAATTAATGAAAAAATTAGCACTCGCCTTAAGCTTTTTATTAAGCACGCCTGCAATGGCCATTGATGTTGAACATACATCAACTCCAATTACTATTGATGGCCTATCAGAAAGTGCGTGGGATAAAGCCGCTTGGCACGATATGCCTTATTTAATGGATGGCACACTGCCATCAAACGATGCCGACTTTAAAGGGCGTTATCGCTTACTGTGGGATCAAAACTATTTATACCTACAAGCCGATATTGTGGATGACGTTTTAATAGATACACACGCCGATCCAACGTATAAATATTGGGATGACGATGCGCTTGAAGTATTTATTGATAGCGATGCATCAGGCGGAAATCATCAATTTAATCACACCGCTTTGGCATACCATATTGGCCTTGATAACCAAGCCGCCGATTACGGACCTGATAAAAAAGCCCATTTGTATACCGACCACCTAGTCAGTAACTGGAAGCGCAACACCACTGCGCCTTTTAACATTACCTGGGAAGTAGCAATAAAGCTCTACCCTAATGATTATAAAGAAGGTGCTAAAAACACCCCAATTACACTTAGCGAAAAACAAGTAATTGGCTTTATGTTAGCGTATTGCGATAACGATGGCAGTGACGTGCGCGAGCACTTTATGGGCTCACACGAAGTACAGCCAGTAAATGGCGACAGAAACCGTGGATTTATAGATGCCGACGTATTTGGCAAAATCACCCTACTCCCTAAAAAGTAAGTAACTACCAATAAAATAATTGAACACGTATGTTGGGTTGAGCGAAGCGAAACCCAACGCAAAAAAATCCCACCAACAAACACTGATACTTTGCATTATGGCTGTTTCAGCTCTCTCTTTCTCTTCTCATTCCCTTCTCCTTGTGCAAAAGATCTTTAAGTAAATTATTCACAAAGAGGTTAAGAGGCGCTGCGCTTTTAGAGGTAAATATATTATGAAATTTCATCTCAAAATAGTAGTCATATAATTTCGAGCTAAATACTTTCAACTGACGACCTATAGCTAACAGCTCTTATTTTCATCCACAAAAAAGCCGCTGTATTTTTCAATACAGCGGCTTTTAAAATCATTATTCTAAATTAATAGATTATGACTTAGGTCCACGACCTGCACGTTTACGTTCGTTTTCTGTAAGGTAACGCTTACGAATACGAATGTTTAGTGGAGTTACTTCAACTAGCTCGTCATCATCGATGAACTCAAGCGCTTGCTCAAGTGAGTAGTTAAGGTGTGGAGAAAGCGTTTGCGCTTCATCAGTACCAGATGCACGTACGTTAGTTAACTGCTTGCCTTTAAGGGCGTTAACTGTAAGGTCGTTATCACGGTTATGAATACCGATAACCATACCTTCGTATACTTCAACACCGTGACCGATGAATAAACGGCCGCGTTCTTGTAAGTTGAATAATGCGTTAGTAAGTGCTTTACCAGTTGCGTTTGCAATCATTACGCCGTTCTTACGAACACCGATGTCGCCACCTTTGTGAGGACCGTAATGATCGAACGTATGGTACATAAGACCAGAACCCGAAGTAAGCGTCATGAAATCAGTTTGGAAACCAATTAAACCACGGCTAGGGATCATGAAATCTAAACGCATACGGCCTTTGCCATCTGGAGTCATGTTAGTAAGCTCACCTTTACGTAGGCCAACTTGTTCCATAACAGAACCCTGATGCTCGTCTTGACAGTCAATAGTAACTGTTTCAAACGGTTCTTCTAGAACGCCATCTACAGTACGTAAGATAACTTCTGGACGAGAAACTGAAAGCTCGTAACCTTCACGACGCATGTTCTCGATTAAGATACCTAGGTGTAATTCACCACGACCAGAAACACGGAAGCTATCTGGGCTACCAGTATCTTCAACGCGAAGTGCTACGTTGTGTACTAATTCTTTGTCTAAACGTTCACGGATATTACGTGACGTTACAAACTTACCTTCTTTACCACAGAAAGGTGAGTTATTTACAGAGAATGTCATTGTTACAGTTGGCTCATCAACACTTAATGGTGGTAATGCTTCAACGTTTCCTGGGAAACAAACTGTATCAGAAATCTTAAGCTCACCAATACCTGTTACAGTTACGATGTTACCAGCGTAAGCTCTGTCAGTTTCGATACGTTCAAGACCTAGGTAGCTTTGTACTGCGCCAATTTTACCATTACGTGTAGTGCCATCAGCACTGATAATAGTAACTTGTTGGTTAGGAGCAACAGAACCACGTTTAATACGACCAATACCAACTACACCAACATAAGAGTTGTAATCTAGTTGAGAAATTTGCATTTGGAAGTCACCTTCAGGATCTGCATCCGGTGGTGATACTTCGTCAACGATCATCTTGAACATAGGTTCCATGTTGTCTGATGGCTCGTCTAAATCTAGTGTTGCCCAGCCGTTGATAGCTGAAGCGTAGATTACTTTAAAGTCTAACTGTTCGTCAGTTGCGCCAAGGTTGTCGAATAAATCAAAGATTTGATCCATAACCCAATCAGGACGTGAACCTGGCTTATCAATTTTATTGATAACTACGATTGGCTTTAAGCCTTGCGCGAATGCCTTTTGCGTAACGAAACGCGTTTGTGGCATTGGACCTTCTTGAGCATCAACAAGTAATAATACTGAGTCAGCCATCGAAAGTACGCGTTCAACTTCACCACCGAAATCGGCGTGTCCCGGAGTATCTACGATATTGATATGGTAGTCGTTCCAAGAGATGGCTGTGTTTTTAGCCAAAATGGTAATACCACGTTCTTTCTCAATGTCGTTTGAGTCCATCACGCGCTCTTCGTTACCGCCGCGTGTTTCTAATGTACCTGATTGCTCAAGTAGTTTGTCAACCAGAGTTGTTTTACCGTGGTCAACGTGCGCGATAATCGCTATATTTCTTAACTTTTCGATGCTCATATATTTACTCAGAGAAATTAAATTCTCAATGATCCTGCAAGATCTACGCACTCATCCACGCTTTCGCGAGATGTCCCAGCATAGGATTTAAAAGGGCGCATATTATCCCTCATTAATGACATGGATGAAAGTTTATCCAATACATATTTTAAAACTTTCTCAATACTTTTACTAAGTATCTGTTTTATATATGACAATTATATGAATTAAATTTCAATATTTTTTTGAAAAACAGTCTTTTTGACTATTTTTCTGATCTTTTTGTTACTCTTTTGCATTTAGGTTATGCTAATTTCAGCTGATTAAATTAACAACAAATTACGCTCTGTAAATTTTGCACTAAAATGGAATATTTACGCACCAACATGGTGCGTTTATATATTCCATTTTGATGCAATGATATTTTTTTAATTTATAAACAGCCAGTTACAATAATGGCACAAAATCAGCTTAGTAAATACCAAAGCAATTATGCAGCAATAACAAAACCCAATAGTTGGAGGACACATGTCACAATCGGTTTTAGATTTTATTAAAGAAAATGACGTCAAGTTCATTGATTTACGCTTTACTGACACTAAGGGTAAAGAGCAACATGTATCGATTCCTCATCACCAAGTTGATGAAGATTTTTTCGAAGACGGTAAAATGTTCGACGGTTCTTCAATTGCAGGCTGGAAAGGCATAAACGAATCAGACATGGTATTAATGCCAGTTCCTGAGTCAATCAAACTAGACCCTTTCACTGAAGAAGCGACATTAATTTTACGTTGTGACGTAGTAGAGCCTTCTACACTACAAGGCTATGAGCGCGACCCGCGTTCTGTTGCTAAGCGTGCTGAAGATTACATGCGTTCTACAGGCATTGCAGACACTGTTTTATTTGGCCCTGAGCCAGAATTTTTCGTATTTGACGATGTTAAATACAAATCAGATATGTCTGGTTCTATGTACAAAATTGATTCTAAGCAAGCTGCTTGGAACTCAGATAAAGAATATGCAGATGGCAACACTGGTCATCGTCCAGGTGTTAAAGGCGGTTACTTCCCAGTTGCTCCAGTTGATGACTTCCAAGATTGGCGTTCAGCTACGTGTCTAGTTCTAGAAGAAATGGGCCAAGTAGTAGAAGCACATCACCACGAAGTAGCAACAGCAGGTCAAAACGAAATCGCTACTCGCTTTAATACAATGGTATTAAAAGCGGATGAAATTCAAGAAATGAAATATGTTATCCATAACATGGCTCACTTATACGGTAAAACAGCAACGTTTATGCCTAAGCCAGTTGTTGGTGATAACGGTTCTGGTATGCATTGTCACCAGTCACTTGCTAAAGATGGTGTAAACCTTTTTGCTGGTGATAAGTACGGCGGTCTTTCTGAAGATGCACTTTACTACATTGGCGGCATCATCAAGCATGCTAAAGCAATTAACGCTTTTGCAAATGCGTCTACTAACTCGTACAAACGTTTAGTACCAGGTTTTGAAGCACCAGTTATGCTTGCATACTCTGCACGTAACCGTTCTGCATCAATCCGTATCCCAGTGGTTCCATCTGAAAAAGGTCGTCGTATTGAAGTACGCTTCCCGGATCCAACTGCTAACCCATACCTTGCTTTCTCAGCAATGCTTATGGCTGGCCTTGATGGTATCAAAAACAAGATCCATCCTGGCGATGCTATGGATAAAGATTTATACGACTTACCAGCTGAAGAAGCAGCAGAAATTCCAACTGTTGCAGCATCACTTGACGAAGCACTATCTGCACTTAGCGCAGACCGTGAATTCTTAACTCAAGGTGGCGTATTCACTGATGACTTAATCGATGCTTACATCGAACTTAAGTCTAAAGAAGTTGAAAAGCTTAACATGACAACTCATCCAGTTGAGTTTGAAATGTACTACAGCTGTTAATTAAGCTGTAAAAAATATGTGTGTTCTCAAGCCCGCTTTGCGGGCTTTTTTAATGGTAAAATTAGTCAATCTCCACTAAAGTTAAGTTACCGATAAAAATGCAGGGCTGCAGAGTGAATAACAAGATTTTATTACTATTAATTACTTTAGGATTAAGTAATTATGGTTATGCCGGTGAAACAAAAATATACGCTTGGAAAGATAAAAATGGCGTATTAGTGTTCTCAGACACCCCTCATAAAGGGGCCCAAGAGGTAAAACTCACCAGCCAAGATCTTAATATGCCTGCAACAAATACTGACATTTTTGACGAGCAACCTCAGCCTCAACAAGCGGCCTTTAGTATTGCTATTTCCTCACCTGATCATAACCAGACTATTCGTGAAAATACCGGCACTGTTTATGTAACTAGCCGAATAAAACCACGCTTTGAAACGGGTTTTACTATACAACTTTTTATTGATGGTAAAGCACACGGCCCAGCCAGTGACAGCTCAACCTTTGCAATTAGAGATGTAGAACGTGGTCAGCACACACTACAATTAAAGCTTTTTAATAGTAAAAACCAAGTTATTGCTACAAGCGAACCCTGCATATTTTTTATGCACCGAAAAGGGCTAAACCTAGGTAACTAAATTGGGGCATTACTAAACGTGCAGCAGTGTATTTAACCATATAACTTGCTTGCAAACATCCACGCACTAAAATGGTGCAGCTATGATTAATAATAAAAACTTTAGCCCTGAGCTACTCGATGCCATTTGGCAAAATCAAACAACCGCTATCATGCTACTTGATAAAAACTTCACCGTTGTATATGCCAACACCAGTACCAGCGAGCTGCTTGGCCTTGGTAATAAGCGCTTGTTAGAACAACCGTTTGATAGCCTTTTTAACTACCATTCAATCGATTTACAGCGTATAGAACAATACTCATTAGTTGAAGGCGTAGATTGCCAGCAGCATAGAGCTGACGTGGTTTTTAGCGATTCTCGCCATGCAAAAGTAGCCGTAAGTACACGACAAATTAAGTTTAATGGCTCGCTTTATATTTTATTTGAGTGGCGCCAAACCGATGACGAAATTAAGCACGACCAAGCGTCTAATCAAATGCATCAATATCAAGCTGCCCGAAACCTAATTAGAGGCTTAGCTCACGAAATTAAAAATCCTTTAGGTGGAATTCGCGGAGCGGCGCAGTTATTGCAGTATGAGGTTGATCAACAAGAAAGAGATCAATGTGCTGAGCTCATCATTGAGCAAGCCGACCGATTACGCGAACTAGTAGATAGGCTTTTGGGACCCAATCAACTTCCGCAAAAATCGTATGGCAATATACATCAATCACTTGAATCAGTTGCAAGGCTAAGTACGTTAGATAATTGTTCTAACATTAGCTTAGTTAAAGATTACGACCCAAGTATTCCTGATGTATACATTGATCAAGGCAAAATTCAGCAAGTGGTATTAAACATTGTTCGAAATGCCCAACAGGCGCTTGTAGATGGCGGTGAAATAACAATAAAAACCCGCATTAATCATCAGCATCGTCGCCCAGGTAAAGCACCTAAAAAAGCCTTGTTGATCCAAATATCTGATAACGGACCAGGTATTGATCCCAGTGTACGCGAAACACTGTTCTACCCTATGATCACCAATAAAGAAGGTGGCTCTGGGTTAGGACTCTCAATAGCGCAAACACTGATAGATCAACATGATGGCTATATAGAATGTGATAGCTGGCCTGGACATACTGAATTTAATATCTATCTGCCCTTTGCAGATTAATGTTTGGAGTTTGCATGAAAACAGTTTGGCTTGTAGATGATGATGCTTCTATTCGATTTGTACTTGAAAAAGCACTAACCCGTGCAGGGTTTAACACAGAGAGCTTTGCTAATGCGCAAGATGTACTAAGCGCCCTAAAGTTTAGCCAACCTACTGTTTTAGTTTCTGACGTACGAATGCCTGGTATGGATGGTATGGCGTTGCTTGAACTTATTGCAGAGCAAAACCCTGGGCTGCCGGTTATTATAATGACTGCGCACTCAGATTTAGACTCAGCTGTAAATGCATTCCAAAAAGGTGCTTTTGAATACCTCGCTAAGCCGTTTGATTTAAACGAAGCAGTGGCGCTAGTCGAAAGCGCATGCAGAGCAAACTCCACTAAAAAAACTAAACGCAAGCAAGCTCCACCAAAAAGTGCCCACATAATTGGTGAAGCGCCCGCAATGCAAGAAGTGTTTAGAGCGATAGGTAAACTATCGGCCTCTAGCATGAGCGTATTAATAAATGGCGAATCTGGAACAGGTAAAGAACTTGTCGCCAGTGCGCTGCACAATCATAGCCCACGTAAAGAAAATCAATTTATTGCACTTAACATGGCAGCCATTCCAAAAGAGCTTGTTGAGTCAGAGTTATTTGGCCACGAAAAAGGCGCATTTACGGGCGCCGACAGCGTGCGTAAAGGCCGCTTTGAGCAAGCCAATGGCGGCACACTATTTTTAGATGAAATTGGTGATATGCCACTTGATGTACAAACACGTTTATTACGCGTTCTTGCCGATGGTGAGTTTTATCGCGTTGGTGGCCATCAAAGTATAAAAGTAGATGTGCGTATTATTGCGGCTACGCACCAAAACCTTGAAGATTTAGTTAAACAGGGCAAGTTTAGGGATGATTTATTCCATCGTCTTAATGTTGTGCGCCTACGTTTACCTGCTCTTCGAGAGCGTACTGAAGATATAGAAAGCTTATCGCAACACTTTTTACATAAAAGCGCTAAAGAGCTACAAGTAGAAAGCAAAGTGCTGAGCCCTAAGGCAACTGAGCAATTACGCTTATTTAATTGGCCAGGCAATGTACGCCAATTAGAAAACACCTGTCGCTGGCTTACTGTAATGGCACCGGGTGAGCTTGTAAGCGAGCAAGACTTACCTCCAGAGATTCTGGATGCTTCGCCAACCCAGGAAGAAGGTGATTGGCTAGATGCGTTTCAGCAATGGCTTAATCAAGAGCTTAAACAAGGCAAAGAAAATATTTGGCCTGACATTCAAGCCCAGCTAGAAACTCGCTTAATTAAAACCGCACTGGCTAATTGTTCTGGTCATAAGCAAGATGCTGCTATAAAAATTGGTTGGGGACGCAACACGTTGACCCGAAAATTAAAAGAGCGCAATATTAGCTGATTAAACGCTTTTAACACATTTGGTTATTGATGAAGCTAATCGAACATATTCCTTTGTTTAAACAAATGGAAATTATAAACAGGCTGCACTTTTTTAAAGAATTTACGCTCAGCGAGCGCCAAGTCTTATTAGAGTCGTTCGGCCTGTTGTATTTAGTAAGCCAGCATCAATTTTTATTTAAGCAATACGATAACGACAAACGTTTGTACATTGTACTTAGCGGCGCGTTATTAGTATTTAAACATAATCATTTGCTAGAACTTGGCACTATAGAGCCCGGTGAATTTATAGGTGAAGGTGCCTTTATAAATAACCGAGAGCGTAGTACTAGTGCTCGCGCTAAAACCGACAGTATAGTCCTCGCTATTACCCCTGAAGCACTCACCCGCTTACCTAATGTTATCCGCGAAAAAATTAAAGACCGAATTATAGAAGGTATGAGTCTGCGCATTGCCAAACTAAGCGAGCATATAGAAACTCACGGTTAGTTCAGTCCATATAAATAATTTGTAGTGAGCAATCAAGCCAGCTGGGGTTATTAACGTGAGCTGTAAACCTGTAAGTATCAGATGGTTTGGCGCCAAAGGGCGTATTTATAAGTGGTTGTGAGTGACTGTATGTTTGCGAATAATTTTTGTAATAAATGACAACGTAACCGTATAAAAACTCCCAACCTAACCTTACAACAGCGCCACTGGGTAAGGTAAAGTCAGCATATTTATCTGTAAATGTGACGAGTAAATCATTGTACTTGTCTTCGCTGCATTGAGTTGTTCGTAACTTTTTAGGCATAACAAAGGTTGTACCCGCCACTGCATTTTTTAGATAAAAGCCTATATTGCCATCACCATAAAAATGATTTGAACGCGTTGTATAGTTAACTTGTGGCTCGTAACCTAGCCCCTGCATAATAGTAGCTAACTGCTCAGTCTCTTTTGGGTAAATTTTGTCACTTGATAAGAGTAATGTAGCCTCACCAAACTCTGATGGGATTGCCAGCGGTACATATTCATAAGGGAGCGATTGTGCTTTTAGCGCAGCATCGAGCTGATTGCTCTGTTCATCTTGCAAGTTTTCACTAAATACATACACGGTAGGTTGTTGGCACGCAGCTAATGGTAATGCCAACACACACATTAAAATTCCATTTTTCATAGTTACCCCTTTTGATTACGCTTGTAGTCTATTAAAGGTAACTATTTATAGCAATTTAATTTGTTTGGCTATCTAACCAAGCATCAACACTTTTTCGAGTATATAAAACTTCTTTAAATAAACGATGTCGTTCAAACTCGAGTTTTGTTTTTCTCGTGGCATCACCACTAACTAAACGGCTATGGGTATCATTGAACTTTGAAATTACAGAAAAACCGCGTTCATCTTGATCAGCTTGCTTTTTTACAGAATTAGCAAGGTGCTCTCTAACATCGTCAGCAGTTAACATACCTGAATTGTCTAATCCCATTAGCTCTTTTTTCATTGCTAATCTTACGCCCATTTCCTACTCCATTTAATGAAAACTATTTAATCCGCCAAAGTTTTAGCAATTAGCAGGCCATACGTAAAATTAACTGCTGCAAAGGTTACTCTTCAATTGCTTCAGTTTTTTTAAAGACAGATAAAATACATAAAAAATTTCATAACTATTTACGTATTACAATTAACGAAAGTCACTTGCTTTGGTGCAAAAGTAGCTGCAAGCCTTTATACTACAGCTTGTGCGTTACCCCACCGAGAGCAAATATGAACGAAGAATACATAGAAATAGAATTAGAAGAAGAGCCGATTGAGCTTTGTAAATTATTAAAAGTACTAAACTTAGTTGAAGGTGGCGGCCAAGCTAAAAACCTAATTACCGAAGGCTATGTGGGTGTTAACCATGAAATTTGTACAATAAAGCGGAAAAAATTATACAGTGGCGATGTATTAGAATTTGATGGCGAATTTTTTAAACTTGCGCTAAGTGAAGATGCAACCCCTGCAGAAAAACCTGCGGTACAAACTCAGGCAGAGTCAAAGCAAGCTGCACCACAACCAACAAATCAGCCAGCTAAAAGTAAGCGCAAGCGAACTAAAAAACCAAAAGTAGATGATAAAACAGGTCGTCGTCCTATTTCATTTGGTTAAGCATTTAAAAGCCCTCTTTTTATATAAAAAGGTCAACTTGTATAGTTGGCCTTTTTACTCTTTAATAACCTAGTTAATAATAATAAAAACAAGGTTATAAAATGTCTGTTAAAACACCTAAAAATTGGTTTAAGCCAGTTGTATGGGCGGCACTAATATGGAACTTACTTGGCGTTATTGCATTTGCTATGCACATGATGATGACACCCGAAATGATAGGTAAACTTCCACTAGATCAACAAACTGCCTACTCTAACATTCCTATTTGGTCAACCATTGCATTTGCTATAGCTGTATTTGGAAGCACTTTTGGTTGTCTGTTTTTACTTGCTAAAAACGCGCTGGCAACACCTACTTTTGCGCTATCGCTCGGCGCTATTTTAATTCAGCAATATTATAATTTTGTGGTCATAAACAGTATTGAGCTACTTGGCGCAAGTGCTGTATTTATGCCTATTTTTGTAATCATTATTGCCATTGCTTTACTTTGTTTGAGTATTAAAGGTAAGCAACAAGGTTGGTTACAATAATTAATAAGGGTCGAAATAACTTTTGACCCTACCTCTTTCAAATCATCTCTTGAAATTAAACTTTTCAGCATCATCTCTACTATATTAACTGTACAAAATTCATTCTCTAAACACGATTTTTTACACTGGTATGTACTTTGCAACTCGAACACTACAGAGGTCACTCTTCAAAATATTTTTCTAATTCATAAAGGGGCAAATAATGAATAATAGTTTCGATACCCAACATCAGCTCACAATAAATGGTGAGCAATATCATATTCATTCTCTAAAAGGACTTGGCGACAAAGCGAAACGATTGCCCTTTTCCTTAAAAGTATTACTTGAAAACCTTCTTCGTAACGAAGATGGCGCAAATATAAAAGAACAAGATATTCAAGCTCTCCTTAATTGGGACCCTCAAGCAAAGCCTGCATCTGAAGTTGCCTTTACTCCCGCCCGTGTTGTTATGCAAGATTTTACCGGCGTACCCGCTATTGTTGATTTAGCCGCGATGCGTGACGCAATGGAAAAACTAGGTGGAGATCCCGCAAAAATAAACCCGTTATCACCTGCTGAGCTTGTCATTGATCACTCGGTACAAGTAGATGGTTATGGTAACGATGGTGCTTTTGATTTAAATGCAAAACTAGAATACGACCGAAATAAAGAACGTTACGAATTTTTACGCTGGGGACAAACCGCTTTTGATAATTTAAAAGTAGTGCCACCAGCAACCGGTATTGTTCACCAAGTGAATTTAGAATACTTAGCACGCGTTGTTTTTAATGAAGAGCGCGATGGCAAAAAATTCGCTTACCCAGACACTCTCGTAGGTACCGACTCTCACACAACCATGATAAATGGCTTAGGTGTACTTGGTTGGGGTGTAGGCGGCATTGAAGCCGAAGCAGCTATGTTGGGTCAACCAATTAGTTTACTGATCCCACAAGTAGTGGGTATGAAGCTAAGCGGCCGCTTACCTGAAGGCACGACCGCAACCGATTTAGTATTAACAGTAACAGAGATACTGCGTAACCATGGCGTAGTGGGTAAATTTGTAGAGTTTTATGGTGACGGCCTTGCCGACTTACCACTTGCCGATAGAGCAACCATAGCGAATATGGCACCAGAATACGGCGCTACGTGTGGTATTTTCCCGATTGATGATGAAACCATTAACTACCTTCGCTTAACAAACCGCGACGAAAAGCAGCTAAAACTCATTGAGGATTACGCAAAACACCAAGGTTTATGGCGTAACGATGGCGACGAAGCTAGCTATACCGATACACTCGAGCTTAAATTGGGTGATGTTGTACCAAGCCTTGCAGGCCCTAAACGACCACAGGATAGAATTTCCCTAAACAAGGCTGGTGAAGTGATTAGCCAGCATTTAAAAAACTTTCAAGATGAACGTATGGCTCGTCGTGATAATAGCGATGAAGAACAAGCTCGTATCGAAGGCGAAGGTCCAACAACAAACCCAGATGAACCAGTTAATGAAGCGCAGTTTATGGGCGCCGCTAAAGTTAAATTTAAAGGACAAGAGTTTGAGCTAAACGATGGTGCTTGCGTTATTGCCGCGATTACCAGCTGTACTAATACTTCTAACCCAAGTGTAATTTTAGCTGCTGGTTTGGTTGCTAAAAAAGCAAAACAGTTAGGAATTAATGTAAAACCTTGGGTTAAAACATCACTTGCTCCAGGTTCTAAAGTAGTTACCGACTACCTAGAAAAAGCCGGCTTAATGGACGACTTAGAAAGCTTAGGCTTTAACTTAGTTGGCTATGGTTGTACTACCTGTATTGGTAACTCAGGCCCACTAGCGACTGAAATATCAGATGCGATTCAAAAGCATAAATTAGTGGTTAGCTCTATTTTATCGGGTAACCGTAACTTTGAAGGTCGTATTCACCAAGATGTTAAAATGAACTTTTTAGCATCCCCTCCGCTTGTTGTTGCTTACGCCATTGCGGGCAGAACCGATATTGACGTATACAACGAACCCCTGGCTCAAGATGCTAACGGTAACGATATTTACCTTAAAAATATTTGGCCGAGCGTTAAAGAAGTAAGTGACCTAGTTAAAGAAACAGTAACTAAAGAAATGTTCGAAAAAAGCTACGCTAACGTTTACGAAGGCGATAGCCGTTGGCAGCAAATTAAAATACCAGATGGCAAACTTTACGATTGGGATGACGCATCTACCTACATTAAAAAAGCACCATTTTTTGATGGTATGAAAGTAGAACCACCGGGTATTCCTACTATCGAAGGTGCACGTTGTTTAGCTAAGCTTGGGGATTCAGTAACCACTGACCATATTTCTCCTGCGGGCGCTATTAAAGCAGATGCACCAGCAGGTTTATACTTGCAAGAAAATGGCGTAGATAAAGCGCAGTTTAACTCGTACGGTTCACGCCGTGGTAATCACGAAGTAATGATGCGTGGCACGTTTGCTAATGTTCGTCTTAAAAACTTACTAGCACCAGGTACTGAAGGCGGCGTAACACGTACTCAGCCTGGCGATACGCTAGAGAGTATTTATGATGCAGCAATGGAGTATCAAAAAAATAATACGCCACTCATTATTTTAGCGGGTAAAGAGTACGGTACGGGTTCATCTCGTGACTGGGCGGCCAAAGGCTCACTTTTACTAGGCGTTAAAGCGGTTGTAGCACAAAGCTATGAGCGAATTCATCGCTCTAACTTAATTGGTATGGGTGTATTACCGCTGCAATTTAAAGAAGGTGAAAGCTACGAGTCTCATGGGTTAACAGGGCAAGAACAATTTGATATTGATGGCCTGTACGATAAAACCGATGAAGTAACCGTTATTGCTACAAATGCCGAAGGTAAAAAAGTAACCTTGAGTGCTGACGTACGTATTGATACCCCTAAAGAGTGGGATTACTACAAACACGGCGGTATTTTACAATATGTACTGCGTAATATGCTCGACTAACAAAGACAGTAGTTAATACATTTAAAAGCCCAGCTTAGTAATAAGCTGGGCTTTTTTATGTGTGCTGTTTGTTGTCTTAAATCAATGCTAAGCATTTAAAGCGTGCCTACACTATAGCGACTATTAGTGAGGTAACTATGTCGCAAACAATGATAATTAGGCTGCTTAAAACATCAATAGTGCTTGGGTTGTGCCTTATCGTGACTGGCCACACTTTAATTGTGTCGAGTTACTTTACTGTCGAGCATGGTATTAAAGGAATAATTATAGCGGCGGCATGCATTGCTGTAGGTGTACTGCTGTCGCTTCCCACTAAAATATATTTAACCGTATTATTGATGGAAGCCGAAAAACGTTATTTAAAAAACCATAAAAGCACTCACTCTAAATAATTAGAGTGCACTTAAATTATTAATTTCTTTATTACGTTTTTCTAGTTTGTCTTTTACATTTTCGGCGTCATTAAATAACTTTTTAACCGAGTCTGGGTTCAAAATACTGATCCCCTCTGGTGCAGCCGACATTGTATTTTTACTTGGAGTGGTATTTAAAATAGACGTGTCTTCTGCAGCAATAACAGTAATATCTTTAGGGTCGAGTTTTACTTCAATACTTTTTGCATGCGGGTTAGGTGTATCAGAAAAGTGCCATTGGCCTGTTTCATCTTGCCACTTAAAAATTTTGCTACTTGAGGTAGTACTTTCAGGGATTGGTTCATCAGAAATACTGCTCGCAATTTTATCGCCTGCTTGCTTAAAGCCCTGCACTGCTTGGTCCAAAGTATTGCTAGATAGCGCAACCATTTTTTCTTTAATTTGTTGAGATTCACTGCTAATTGATGATGCAGAAAGCCATGTTTGACCATCGGGCTTTTTTAAATAAAACAAAGAGATAACTGCAATAGCCATGATTGATATAGCTAAGTAGGTAAAGTATTTCATAGCGTTCCTGCTTTAATTAATCCTTTATTGCCCTGAGTCTAATAAAAAATACTTAATTAGGCAATTTTTTGTACCCTAATAAAAAAATAAAAACGCAGCAGAAGCTGTAATGCCGTTCACTTAAGGTGAGCGGCTTTTTTATTTCTAGCGTACCGCTGTGGTCTTGGCTTGACTGCACGAGGAAAACCTCGTTCCCTTCGAGGCTCTAGAATTAGGCTTTCTGCCATCGCATAAAAGTATTTTAATTGACGTGGTATGGCTCCAGGTGTTGAATAAGGTAATCCAACAAGCAACCTCATTATTTGAGCTAAACTACCATTGAAACTCAGTTGGTACGGTAAATAATCACCTTTTAATGTGTGGCACATTTTTACCATCTGATATCGCACCATATTATAAGTAAGCAACACTCCCCACAGCTCTTGCTTTACAAGCGCTGGTAAGCGACTTCTTAATGTTAATCGATTGCCCAGCATATATTGCTTTTGTTCCCGATAACCAAGCTCTATCTCCCAGCGGTGACTGTACAAATCGCCTATATCGGCTGACAGATATCGCATCGGATCTGTCATAGATGTCATCACACTATATGACTTCCCCTTTATTTTTCGAGTCACTAACCTCGCGATTAAGGTGTTAGGCAGCGTTGGCCACATCTTTCTTGCTCTTGGGTTGCTGCTAAGTTGGACTAATTTATCATTACGCCCTAATGTTTGAATAACTTCATATTGCACATTTTTTTTCAGGGGGATTAGCCAATGGCGTTCACTGCCAGTTGTTTGCCATTTATGTAAAAGCCCTAAAGAATAGAAACCTTTGCCGAATAAAGTGAGACTGTTATCGGGTGTGGTTTCTATAAGCTTTTCAGCCAGCACCATTTCATTGACCTTGTAATCATCAAAAGCACTCCCCGTGATTAGGTGGCTGCTTAGCTCCATTTGACACACCATTCTGACCTGTGGGTATTGTGTATTGGTCGGTTTTGTAAAGGCTTCATTGTTTTGGGGTGAGTCATCCGTACGCCAAACAACACCATCGACACCAAGCAAGGTAAGCCCATTCCAATGAGGATGATTAGCGCCATTATTCCAATGCCTTTGGGTGCATTCAAATAAGGCTTTCATGGCGGCTTCACCTAGGTTTTTACGACGCTGAGTTAAAGCACTTGGCGCAACAAATGGCTTACCATCGCGGTCAACAATGTCGAGCATATTAACGACATCGGCCATCGATTTGTCATTATAAATAACCATCCCGATCAACAACCAAGCCATCGATTCTAGGGTTAGTTTTCTTTTTCGTAGTGTAACGGTTTCGGTCAGTGCATAGGCTTCTTCGATAAGAGATAAAGGGAGTAAATCTGCGAGTGTTTCAACGTCATTAGGTTTGATGTTGTTAATAATATCGAGAGCATTAGAAAGTTGCATAAAAAAATCCGAATTCTACAAAAGAATTCGGATTCTTACATACCTAGAAGATCGTTCAAGTGCTATTAACTAATTCTTAAATGATCGGCATTACAGCAGAAGCTGCGTTTTTATTTGCAATTTAACTACACCGTAGTCGCGTTAAATACCGTCACCATCCATGTGTAGTCCACATTCTCGGTTTAAACCAAAAAAGCGAGTTTCTTCCTCAGTCATTCCTGGTTCTAACTTACGTGTTGTATGTACGTCTCCCATAGACACATAACCTTGCTCCCATAATGGGTGGTAAGGTAAATCGTGCTTAGTAAGATACTGATACACGTCGCGGTTAGACCATTCAATAATCGGGTACACTTTGACGGTACCACGGCTAATTTCTACAAATTGCTTATCAGCACGTGTAGATGATTGATCGCGGCGCAGACCACTAAACCACGTGCCCGCTTCTATTTCTTTTAACGCGCGGGTCATCGGCTCTACTTTATTAAGCTGATTATATTGCTTAATGCCGTCTTCGCCTTTCTCCCATAGTTTACCGAATTTAGCCTCTTGCCATGCTGGGCTAAGCGGCGCTCTATACACCTTTAAGTTAAGTGATAAACGCTCACTCATTTGCTCAATAAACTGATACGTTTCAGGAAACAAATAGCCTGTATCGGTTAATACAACGGGAATATCTGGACGTTGTGAGGTCATTAAATGCAGCATTACTGCCGCTTGAATACCAAAGCTAGATGATAAAAAAGCCGTATTAGGCAAGTTATCAAGCGCCCATGCAACACGCTGTTCTGCGCTCATATTCGCTAGTAAACCATTAGCATCAGCTAACATAGCCGCCTGGCTTTGTTTATCTAGCTGTAAAATGTTTTTAAATTCACTCATGGTAAATTCCAAACCTCACTAGCGCCAAAGCGCTGGTATTTAATTAAGCGTGAAAATCGGTTACCGATACTTTTACTTCAGCAACAATGCCTTTGCGTATAACAAAGTCACCAAAACACTCACCGTCATTGCGCTCGCTTGCCCATTGGCCAATGAGCTTATCGAATGCTTCTAGGTAAACGTCTTCGCCTACGTTCTCAAGGTACAATTTAGGAATACGTGTACCTTCTAAATTACCACCTAAGTAAACGTTGTATTTACCTGGGCCTTTACCCACTAAACCAGCTTCTGCAAGCATTGCGCGGCCACAGCCGTTCGGGCAACCTACAACGCGCATAATAATGCTGTCATCGGGTATACCGTGCTTAGCAAGTAATGCTTCAGTTTTTTCTACTAGGCTTGGTAAGTAACGCTCTGCTTCGGCCATTGCAAGTGGGCACGTTGGCAGTGAAACACACGCCATAGAATTTTTACGCTGCTGCGAATCTGTGTCATCAATCAGGCCATGGCTACGTGCAATCTCTTCAATCACGGCTTTTTGATCTGCAGGTACGCCAGCAATAATTAAGTTTTGGTTTGCCGTCATACGCATGTCACCTTGGTGAACTTCTGCGATTTTACGACAACCTGTTTTAAGCGGCTTGCCTGGATAGTCTAAAATACGACCACTTTGAATAAATAGCGTTAAGTGGTGCTTACCATCAATGCCTTCAACCCAACCAATGCGGTCGCCACGATGAGTAAACTCAAACGGACGGCTTGGTGCAAACGTAACGCCTGAGCGTTTTTCTACTTCTGCTTTAAATACATCAACACCTACACGGTCTAATGTGTATTTAGTTTTTGCATTTTTACGGTTTGAACGATTACCCCAATCGCGCTGCACAGATACAACATGCTCTGCAATTTTTAAGGTATCTTCTAGCGCGATAAAGCCAAAGTCATCAGCCTTACGCGGATACGTTGCTGTATCGCCGTGCGTCATGGCAAGGCCACCGCCCACTAATACGTTAAAACCAACTAGCTTGCCGTTATCAGCAATTGCCACAAAGTTTAAATCGTTAGCGTGCACATCAACTTCGTTGTTAGGTGGAATAGTCACCGTGGTTTTAAACTTACGCGGTAAGTAGTTAGATCCTAAAATTGGCTCTTCTGTGGTTTCTGCTTTTTCGCCATTTAACCAAATTTCGGCATACGCTTTCGTTTTTGGTAATAAGTGTTCAGAAATTTTTGCAGCCCAATCGTAAGCTTCTTGATGTAACTCAGACTCAACGGGGTTAGTAGTACAAAGTACATTACGGTTAACGTCACCTGCTGTAGCAATAGAGTCTATACCTACGCTATCAAGCATTTGGTGCATGCCTTTAATATTTGGCTTTAACACTCCATGAAACTGAAATGTTTGACGCGTAGTTAAACGAATACTGCCGTAGCTTGTTTTGTCATCTGCAAACTTGTCGATTGCTAACCACTGCTCTGGCTTAATAATACCGCCAGGCATACGTGCACGTAACATTACATTATGTAGCGGCTCTAGCTTTTGCTTAGCGCGCTCACCACGTATATCGCGGTCATCTTGCTGATACATGCCATGAAAACGAATTAGCTGAAAGTTATCGGCTGTAAAGCCACCGGTAATTTCGTCTGTTAAATCTTTTTCTATGGTGCCACGTAAAAAGTTACTTTCTCTTTTCAAACGTTCGTTATCAGAAAGTTTTACGTTTTTATCTTGTTCGCTCATTTTAAATCCTAAATTTGTTACAGTGACGGCTGCTAGCTGTTAAATAAAATAAGAAACGTGATTAATACACGTCTTTCTGATAGCGGTTTGCGCTACGCAAATCTTTTAAATATTGCTCTGCGTCTTCATTGCTCTTGCCTGTGTTTTCTTTAACAATATCAAGCAAGGCGTTGTGTACATCTTTTGCCATGCGATTTGCATCGCCACAAATATAAAAGTGAGCGCCAGCTTCTAACCATTCAAACACGTCTTTACTGTTACTGCGTAACTTATCTTGCACATATACTTTTTCTGCTTGGTCACGGCTAAATGCAACATCTACTTTGTTAAGTAAACCCGATTTTAAATAACCCTGTATTTCTACTTGGTATAAAAAGTCTTGAGTGAAATGTGGGTTACCAAAAAACAACCAGTTTTTGCCTTGCGCTTCACGCGAATCACGTTCTTGTAAAAATGCACGAAACGGCGCAATACCCGTACCAGGACCAACCATAATCACAGGTGTATCATCGTTAGTGGGTAGGCGGAAATTGTCGTTGTGTTCGCTAAATACTTTAACTTTACAACCTTCTTCTGCACGACGAGTTAAGTAACCAGTACAACCACCTAAATGCTCGCTATCAAATGCATCAAATTGCACTAGACCTAGTGTTAAATGTACTTCGTCTTCAACCTCAGCTTGGCTAGATGCAATTGAGTACAAACGAGCTTGTAGTTTACGTAGGCAGTCTACTAATGTTTGCGCATCAATTTTTGCAGGGTTTTGGCGAATTACATCAAATATTTGGCGAGGTTCAATATACGCACGCATTGCGGCTTTATCTTCTACAAGCTTTAATAATTCAGGCGTACCAGTTGCTATTGCGTATTTTTCTACAAAACCAGGGTATGACTGAGTCAGCTCTAGTTTTTCAATAAGTGCGCCGCGTACGCTTAGCTCTTCATCACCTACTTTTACAATGCTTGTTGCATCTATTTGAGTAAGTGTAAGTACTTCATCAACTAATACATCATCATTTAAAAAGTACACACCTAATGAATCACCAGGTGTGTAAGTAATGTCTGAACCTTCAAGCGAAATTTCAACGTGGCGTACATCTTTAGTTGAGTCGCGACCGGTAATTTTTTGAACTGTTAATAGCTCTGCTTCAAATGGATTTTGCTTTGTGTATTGGCTTGAAGCGGTCGTTGGTGCTCCAAATGGCATTGATACAACTTGACCACCAGCGGCTTCTTGCTGCGCTTTTAAATCAGGTTCAAATGCATCAACTGCACCGGCAATCCATGTTGCAGCTTCATCTTCGTAATCTACATCTAAATCAGCACGTTGATATATGGTTTGTGCACCGAGTTTATTTAAACGTTCTTCAAAATCTTTTGCTGTTTGGCAGAAAAACTCATAGCTAGAATCACCTAAGCCAATAACCGCTATTTTTACATCTTCTAGTTTTGGCGCTTTTTTAGTGGCTAAAAATTCGTGAAGTGTTTCTGCGTCTTCAGGTGGCTCACCTTCGCCGTAAGTAGATACAACGATAGTTAAAAACTTTTCTTTTTTCAGGGCTGTTGGTTTGTAATCTGACATGCTAACAAGCTTAACTGCTAAGCCTCGCGACTCAGCCTGCTCTTTCATTTTGGTAGCTACACCTTTTGCGTTACCTGTTTGCGAACCATATAAAATAGTTAGCGCTGCTGCATCACCCGCAGCCGGTACGCCTGCCGTAGGGGCACCTAACGCAGCCGAATTAGCATTTGCAGCTAAGTAACCACTTACCCATGCTTGTTGAATTGGATTAAGTTCAGCCACTAAACCTTGCAGCTTTTGTACTTGATCTTGCGATAGCGGGCTTGCCGCAGCATTTAGTTGACCTAACAACATGAATCGATTCCCCATAACCCTGAAAATTAAACACAACACACTTTGTGTATTGTTAAAAATGAGTTTTACCTCATCCAGAGCGTATCTGTTGAGGTTTTCTAAGTATGTAGGATAACGGGCTCTGCATAGATAAAAAAAGAATAGAATCTGCTTTGATATTCCATTTAGTTATTAATTTATAAAAATACCTTCAAAAACAGATTAAAGGGCAATTATTGCCTTTTACAGCACTTTAAATTAACAATTTTGTAACCTAACTAATGTAGGGTATATTCCTCATTCAAAATAAAAATAGGAACAACTATGTTACACGGGAAATATAAAAATAAACTACTTAGTACCGCATTGTTACTTGGCTCATTACCTGTAATGGCCAATGTAGCTAATGGCGGATTTGAACAATGGTCAGGTAATACACCTGATGCATGGACTACGATAGATAGCGGAATTGCTTTATCTCGCTCAACCAGCACAGTTAAAAGTGGCAGTAGCTCTGCTGCTGTAAATGTAACTACAGGGTCGCAAAGTAACACTGATTTACTACAACAAGTTGCTGTAGAAGCAGGTAAAACCTATAACTTTTCGGCTGATGTTTACCACACCGAAGGTAAAATTAAAGCTCGCTTGTATGTAGATGGTTATCAAGGCTATTCAAATCAAGCACAAACTAACCAATGGCAAACAGTTAGCCATAGCTATACAGCAAGTAGTGATAAAACAATTAGCGTAGGGCTTAGGTTTTATGATGTAAGTGGATTTGATGGCAGCGAAACCGTATACGTAGATAACTTTTTACCAAACGCTGATGGCAGCGCATCAACAAGCTGTACCGACAATAGCCTTACCTTAACGCTTAATACCGATAATTACGGTAGCGAAACTAGCTGGGCCGTTAATAACAATCAAGGTAGCGCTGTTGCTAACGGCAGTGGTTACGCATCAAACACTCAGTATGATGAGCAAATATGCCTAACTGATGGAACTTACACACTTGTTATTAACGACAGCTACGGCGATGGCATGTGTTGTTCAACAGGTAATGGCAGTTATGCGCTTAAGCAAGGCTCTACCACACTTGCTAGCGGTGCAAGTTTTAATAATACAGACAGCACGGCATTTACTTTAAGTAGTGGCTCTGGTGATGGCGGCGGGACCAACCCAACACCCACTGGCTACTATGGTACAGCTCAAGGGCTATCGGGCTATTCACTAAAAACTGAGCTTTATAATATTATTAAAGATCATAATGCACAGGGTTACTCGGCTATTTGGAATTTTTACGATTCATCTGCACGTGATACATACTTTGAAAACGATAACAGCATTTTAGATATGTATAGCGAAAAACCAAACGGCTCAGATAGCTACAATTATGCTGCGGTGAGCGATCAATGTGGTAACTATAGTGGAGAAGGCGGCTGTTACAACCGTGAGCATTCATTTCCTAAAAGCTGGTTTGGCGGCACTATTGAGCCAATGAACTCAGATGTGCATCATATTTACGCAACCGACGGTTATGTAAACTCAAAACGTAGTAACTTCCCATTTGGTGAAGTAGCAAGCGCTTCATTTACATCAACTAACGGAAGTAAATTAGGTTCTGCCGCAAATTCATTAAATTACTCAGGTACTGTATTTGAGCCAATTGACGAATTTAAAGGTGACTTTGCTCGCGCTTATTTTTACATGGCAACGCGCTACGAAAATGTAATAGGCACTTGGCAAACCAAAACGACCTCAAGTAATGCTGTACTTAATGGTTCAAGCAACCAAGTATTCGAGAACTGGGTTGTAGCCATGCTGCTTAACTGGCATAACAGCGATCCTGTAAGCCAAATGGAACTTGACCGTAACCAAGCAGCGTTTGAATTTCAAGGTAATCGTAACCCGTATATCGACCACCCTGAATTTGTAGAAATGATTTGGTAAAAGTTAGCAGTTAAAACAAAAGCCTTTGCAAATGCAAAGGCTTTACCTTTTAGCGTGTAATATTTTTTAAAAATATGATGGTTTAAGCTAATTATAATAAACAGTTACGATAAGTGATTTTTCAGCTCTGTTTTTCATCAACGTTAAAAGTGAATGATGAAAATCTTGAAATATCACCTCACCCCATATTCGCGAATAAACACCAAAATTTGTATTATCTTGCACGGTCGTTTTTAACGTTAAAATCGTATTGCCGCTTTTATCTTCACTTAACTCATATCCACCGTAAAGAGGTGAAAAGTATTCACCGCCTAGTTTTACGTGTTTATCGAGTGCGTCATCGGGGATAGCATCTGGGTCTATATCAAATCTATAATGCATCTGTTTATTTGGTTGCCAGTCGGTTATTACTTCTTTAAACACAACGCCTTTTTGCCAAGTACTTGTGCGAACAGCGCCTATACCGCTAGCATTCATACTTGCCTTTAATGGCTTTGGTACACCAATTAATTGAGTGAGTGAAAAAGGCACTTCCTGTGGTTTTATGTCACTCACATTAGCTAACTGCTGCCACACAACATTGATGGGCGCGTTAATAGCTATTGAATTTGTTACTTCGTATGTTTTTGATAAATGTAAAAAGTTAACTTCAATAGGTGAGAGCAATATAGGTAATAACGCGATTGATAATAAAGAACTATTCGCTTTTTTTATTTTACGTTTTCTAACAAAGCCCGCAAGTAACCCACCAATGCTGGCAAAAAACATAAAAGCAGGCAAAGCCATTGCCACACAAATGCTCCCTTCAAGCAAAGTAATTACACTTACAAATAAAAAAACAAAAATAGGCTGCCAAGCAATCGTGATCATTTGCCTTTTAGTTAATGTTTCTGTGCTTTTAAATTCAAAATGAACACGAATATAACCAATTGCAACGGGCACTAAAAACATAAATGATATAGAGACTAAGCTACCTAAATTGTAAGCATTGACTAGCTCTACAAACAGCCGCATAAATATGCCGTAAAGCGTACCAAGTAAAATACCAATTGATTTAGGGGAGTTGAGTTGCATCTCTATTCTTTATTGTTGTTATTAACAATCCGAAAGTAACAGAAGTATTATTTCACCACAAATAAAACGAAATTAACGGCTGCTACCAATAAGCTTTTCAAACAAAGCGGCTTTTACAGCCACTAAGACTAAAGGATAATAACCTGCCATTAACACTATTTCCCGCTATAAACAGTGATCAAACTCCTTGAAATAAAAACCAAGCTATTGATTTGTAATAACTTTAAATCATTTTGTGTAGTTTTATAATTTTTAACGTAAAGCTGATTGTCAGATTAACTGTATTAAAAACAACCATGCACGACCTTTTGCCTATACATCCCAGCCTAAGAGCTGATTTACCCTGCATGTTCAATATTCATTTGCTTTAACAAAAGCCGTATTTATTTGATTAAGCAACAATGTTGCAGGAGAACGCATGCAAACTACACCACCCGGTGATGCACCATCAAACACGCACAAGGATGCTCAAAGCTACGAGCAACTTCACAAGCCGAGTTCAGAGTTTAATACTCGCGACGAGTATCTCGAACATGAATTACAAATTATGCAGCCTAAGCGCTGGCGTCCTAATTTACCGTTTAGAGATTACCGATTTGAATTTGAAGACACCATTCCAGCAATGGCGGGCACTATTGGTAAAGTCGTTATGGTGGGGGCTATTGCAGCAACCTTTGCGGCGCCTCTTGGTTTAAGCGATGCATTTGTTTTAGAAAATGTACGTTACGAATTACTCATTGTTTCTATTTTTATCATCTTATTCTCAGGCTTTATTTTACCAACAGCCAACTTGGCTGGTACTCACGGCCCGCTTATTCCGTTAATTCCTATTGTTGTTGCTGCTGGCGGTCACCCTATGGCGTTTGGCTTACTCATTGGTGCCTTTGGTTTTATTTTAGCCATAACCAAGGGAGGAAGTATGCTCGCGCGCCTAACCAGTAAAGGTGTATGTGGCGGGCTGCTCATTTATTTAGGCTTTATTGGTACTATTTCGCAAGTTAAAAAGCTGTTTGCTTGGGCGGAAGCCATTGATATGGCACACATTGCATTTATTGTTATTTTAGCCACCATTTTATTGTATGCGCTATTAGAGCACTTTAAAAAACGTTGGTTAGCAGTGCCGTTAAGCTGCCTTATTGGTGGTGTGGTTGCCTTTGCCTTAGGTGCACCGTTTGAGTTTCATACTGCACCGGGTTTACCAAATATGAACCCAGCTTACTGGTGGGGTGAAAACACGGGCTGGATGCTAGGTTTACCAACACTTGAAAGCTTTGTTGTTGTACTCCCGTTTGCAGTGCTTGCCGTTGCCATGTGGTCGCCAGATTTTTTAGGTCATCAAGTATTTCAAAAAATAAGCTATCCGCAACGTACTGAAAAAGTACAAATGAATATCGACGACACCATGCTGAGCGCATCGGTTAGACAAACATTTGGCTCACTTGCCGGTGGTGCTAACTTTGCGTCCTCTTGGGGTACTTATATTGTGCCTGCCGCTATTGCTAAACGCCCTATCCCTGCTGGCGCTATTTTAACTGCATTATTTTGTATTATTGCTGGTTTATGGGGTTACCCTATGGATTTAGCAATTTGGCAGCCTGTATTGTGTGTAGCGCTTATTGTTGGGGTGTTTATCCCGCTACTTGAAGCTGGCATGGAAATGACGCGCGAAGGTAAAACGACGCAATCCGCCGCTATTGTGGTGTTTGCTTCGACCTTGGTTAATCCTGCTTTTGGTTGGTCACTTACTATGTTACTTGATAACTTAGGGCTGATTGGCTGTAAAGAGCGCAGCGCTGAGCTAACTAAAATGAGCCGCTGGGTGATTCCACTTATTATGTTTGTGTTACTTACCACTGTAATGGCAATTGTAGGCATGTTACCCGGTATACCTGCGTTAATGGCTGACTTTAGGCATTAACCTTTAGCTATTACATCTCATATTTACCCACAAAAAAGCACGGCAATTGCCGTGCTTTTTAATACGTGATTTTTAATACACACGGTTAAGCAATTACTGCCAAGAACGCTCAGTCGCTAGTTGTTTTTCAAACGCATCAATTTGTGGGTTTAGCGTTTCGGTTACACCAATAAAGTCTAAACCACTTAACAAACGTTCTTTTACCTCTTTACTAATATCAAAACTAATTGGTGCAAACTTACTGCTTGTTAGTGTTTGATTTTCAAGGTCGATTTCAATGTTAATATCGTCGTGCTGCTCGCTAAGTACAAACAGTTGCTCAAGCGTGTCGGCAGGTAACGCTATGGCTAACATTTGGTTGTTACCACAGTTATTAAAGAAAATATCTGCAAAGCTTTCAGCTAAAATAACTTCAAAGCCATATTGCTTCAGCGCCCATGGCGCGTGCTCACGAGATGAGCCACAACCAAAGTTGTCGCGCGTTAATAATATTTGCGCGCCTTGGTAGCATGGGCGGTTTAAAATAAAGTCAGGGTTTGGCTCGTCGTTATCTAGGTAACGCCAATCATAAAACAATGCCGCATCAAAGCCTTCGCGGCTAGTTGATGTTAAAAACTGCTTAGGGATAATTTGGTCAGTATCTACATTGTTTTTATCAAGTGGGGCCATTAAGCCACTAAAAAATACGCTCATTAGGCTTCTCCTCTAATATCAACAAAGTGACCATGTATTGCAGCGGCTGCCGCCATTGCGGGACTAACTAAATGGGTACGCCCACCACGACCTTGGCGACCCTCAAAGTTACGGTTAGAAGTAGATGCACAACGCTTGCCTGCTCCTAGGCGGTCATCGTTCATCGCTAAACACATAGAACAACCCGGTTCGCGCCATTCAAAGCCAGCGGCTTTAAAAATATCAGCTAAGCCTTCGTCTTCGGCTTGTTTTTTAACTAAGCCAGAGCCCGGTACAATTAACGCCTCTATGCCGGCTACAACCTGTTTGCCTTCTACAATTTTTGCAGCAGCGCGCAAGTCTTCAATGCGGCTATTTGTACATGAGCCAATAAATACCGTGTCTACTTTCGCGCTTGATAATTTATCGCCCGCTTTTAAGTCCATGTATTTAAGTGCGCTGCGAATAGCATCGGCTTTAATTAAATCTGGCTCTTTATCTGGATCGGGTATGCACTCATCAACACCAATTACTTGCTCTGGGCTTGTGCCCCAGGTAATTTGCGGTTGAATGTCGTCAGCATTTAGCTCAACAACTAAATCAAAGTGTGCGCCTTCATCTGTTTTTAATGTTTCCCAATATTCAACGGCTGCATCAAAATCTGCGCCTTTTGGTGCAAACGGACGACCTTTTAAGTAATCATAAGTAATTTGGTCAGATGCAATTAAACCCGCTTTTGCACCCATTTCTATGCTCATATTACATAGCGTCATACGGGCTTCCATTGAAAGCGCTTCAATGCCTGCACCACAAAACTCTGCTACATAACCTGTGCCACCAGCGGTACCTAACTTGCCAATTACCGCCATAATTAAATCTTTAGCCGTAACCGTTGGACGCAATACACCGTTAATTTGAATTTTTAACGATTTCGCCTTTTTTTGCTGTAGCGTTTGCGTTGCTAATACGTGCTCAACCTCAGACGTACCAATACCATGCGCTAATGCGCCAAACGCACCATGTGTAGAAGTATGGCTATCGCCACATACAATGGTTGTGCCTGGCAAAGTAATGCCTTGCTCTGGGCCCATTACATGGACAATGCCTTGGTTAATTGAGTTTAAATCGTAAAGTACAATACCAAACTCTTTACAGTTTTTATCAAGCGCCATTAATTGGTTTTTAGATACTTCGCTTGCGGCATCAAGTGATCGGCTTTTAGTCGATACGTTATGATCCATCGTTGCAAAGGTTTTTTCTGGGCAACGTACAGTACGGTTTTTTTCACGTAGACCTGCAAAAGCCTGCGGAGAAGTCACCTCGTGCACTAAATGGCGGTCAATATAAAGTAAGTCGGTTTGCTCGTTTATGCTGGCAACGGTGTGTGCTTGCCAAATTTTTTCGTATAACGTTTGGGCCACTTGCTAATTCCCTAATCTGTTTGAGTTGCAGCATAACGGTGCTGCAACTTTACTATGTTATTAAATGCGTGAAACGATGGCTGCTGCTACATCGCTTGTGCTGTAACCTGCATTTGGATATATATCTGGAGTGCCAACGCCTGCTTCTACGGCTTCTGCTACTGCTTTTTCAATCGTGCGAGCCGCTTCGTCTTGCCCTAGCGAGTAACGTAACATTAATGCGGCACTTAAAATTTGTGCTATTGGATTTGCAACGCCTTTACCTGCAATGTCTGGCGCTGAGCCGCCTGCTGGCTCGTACAATCCAAAACCCGATTGATTCAAGCTTGCCGATGGTAATAAGCCCATTGAGCCTGTGATCATAGCGCACTCATCTGACAAAATATCACCAAATAAGTTATCGCAAAGTAGTACGTCAAACTGGCTAGGCTGTTTAACTAACTGCATAGCCGCGTTATCTACGTAAATGTAATCTAAGCTTACTTCTGGGTAGTCTTTACTAACTTCAGTTACTACTTCGCGCCATAATACGCTTGATGCTAATACATTGGCTTTATCAACAGAGGTAACGTGGTTACTACGTAGTTTTGCCGCTTCAAAAGCAAAGCGTGCAATACGTTCGATTTCTTTTCGTGAGTATGTTTGCGTATCAAATGCAAACTCTTCTGCGCCTTCACCACTGCGACCTTTTTCACCAAAATAAATGCCGCCAGTTAGTTCGCGCACGCACAAAATATCAAAACCTTTTTCACTAATATCAGCGCGAAGTGGCGACGCTGCACTTAATGCAGGTAATAACTGTGCAGGGCGTAAATTACAAAACAAACCAAAGTGCTTACGAAGCGGCAATAACGATGCGCGCTCAGGCTGCTCGTTTGGTGGTAAGTTTTCCCATTTAGGACCGCCTACCGAACCAAATAAAATAGCGTCTGAGTTTTCACATGCAGTAAGCGTGCTCTCTGGTAATGCTTCACCAAATTCATCAATGGCTGCGCCACCAATAGCATGATGCTGACGGTTTAGGGTAAAACCAAACTTATTGCTCACAGCATCAAGTACTTGCTCTGCTGCTGCCATTACTTCTGGACCAATACCGTCGCCAGCTAATACTGCAACGCTGTAGTTTGTTTTACTCATCCTGCTTTCCTTTGTTGTTTTAAATCAGACACTTTTTGTGCACGATAAATTAAGTTATAAACACGGATCATGGCGCGTACCGACGCTTCAACCACATCCGCTGCAATGCCCGCACCGTGGTAAGGTCGGCCATCGTATTTAGCTATAATATTTACTTGGCCTAATGAGCTTGCACCTTGGCCTGTTGCTTCTAAGTTATATTCAATCATTTCAACGCTCATACCGGTTAAACGCTCAATAGCTGCAAACGAGGCTTCAACTGGACCATTACCTGTCGCCGCTTCTTGTTTAGCTTCGCCATCAATACGCATTCCAATGGTAGAGCTTGCTACTGATTGTGAGTTAGAGGCTGAGTTAACAAATTCTAATTGGTATTTTTCGTCTTTGTCGTTAATTTGATTAAAGTAAATCATCGCCTCAAGGTCGTAATCGTATACGGTGCCTTTTTGGTCAGCCAACTCAATAAAGCTTTTGTATAAGCCATCCATATCGTAATCAGATTTTTGATAGCCTAACTCTTCTAGGCGATGCTCAATAACATGACGACCCGAACGCGAAGTCATATTTAATTGGTTACTTGGCACACCAACGCTTTCTGGCGACATAATCTCATACGTATTTTGCGCTTTTAATACACCGTCTTGGTGAATGCCAGAACTATGCGCAAAGGCGTTTTCGCCAACAATCGCTTTATTTGGTTGTACTGGCATATTACAAATTTTAGCCACTTGACGAGATGCGCGGTAAATTTCTTCACTTTTAATATCGGTGTATACTTTTAAGTGGTCGTGGCGCATTTTCATGATCATCGCCACTTCTTCAAGCGAGCAGTTACCAGCACGCTCACCAATGCCATTAATAGTACACTCAATTTGGCGCGCACCGGCTTGCACTGCGGCTACCGAGTTTGCTACTGCTAAACCTAAATCATTGTGGCAATGCACGCTTAAGCGCGCTTTATCAATATTTGGCACGTTATTCATTAAATGGCGGATCATCGCGGCGTATTCGTCTGGCGTTACAAAACCAACGGTGTCTGGCAAGTTAATAGTTGAAGCTCCGGCATTAATTGCCTGCTCAACAATTTTACATAAATCCCAGTGCGGCGTACGACCGGCATCTTCACACGAAAACTCAACATCATCAGTATAGTTACGTGCCAATTTAATTGATTTAACAGCCATGGCCGTTGCATCGTCTAGGCTCATACGTAATTTATGTTCAAGGTGCAAAGGGCTTGTAGCAATAAAAGTATGAATACGGCTTTGCTGAGCTGTGCGAAGAGCTTCGCCACAGGCTTCAATGTCTTTAGCAACTGAGCGTGCTAAACCACAAATAATAGGACCTTTTACTTCGGTTGCAATACGTTGCACCGAGCGAAAATCAGCAGGGCTCGAAACCGGAAAGCCTACTTCCATCACATCCACATTCAAGCGGCTAATTGTATGTGCTAATTGAATTTTATCATCTTCAGTAAGGCTTGCTTTAAGTGCCTGTTCGCCATCACGTAAGGTGGTATCAAAAATCCATACTTTATCTTGCTCTTGCATAACTGCCCCTCATTCCTATGTTACCCAAATTTCAATTAATCCCAGCCGCGAGATAAAAAAAACCCCGCAATTGCGGGGTTTTTTAGTGTTCAACTCGATGCAAACACACTAATCCCCGCTTACTTGCCATAGCAGTAAGAGGTTAAGTTTTAGTGTAATTAAACGAATAATATGCATCTTGTTTTCTTATGTGTGTGTTCAGTGAAGCCTATTTTTAACATTACAAAGCCATGGAAGCAAGCATAAAAATTCCACAAAACACCTTTAAAACATAATCATAAAGAAAATAAAAACCAATAAACCTTAAATAACAAGATTAAAAATACCAAACACGCTTCTTGCCACCATAATCAAATCGGCTTTAAAGTGATCTCCGATTAGATAAGTTTTATTATTTTTATCTGGGCTTATAAAGTAATCCCATGTTTAATAATTAAAAAGTGCCATTACTCACTTTATCGACAAAATAGTCAAAGTGATTTGAGCTATATTGAGCCTACTTGCATATCAATAGAATCGATTCATTCTGTTCAAAGTATTCTGTTAATAAGTAAACTATTGGGCTTGCAGATCCTTTGCTTAGTTCATGCATATTAACTTCCTTGCATTGCCGAATTAGTAATTGCTATAGGGTATATTGAGCCCATACCCCAAATATTATTCTCTTTTTCTAATGCTTCTGATTGTTCGCCTGTCACTATGTTTATTATTCTTATAATACGCTCGGAAAGGAACCACCCTTTCTCATTACGCTCAGGCAAATTGCGATTGGTATATTCCAGCTGATAATCTTCTTTATCAGAGAAAATAACGCCATTACCTTCTCCTATTTCTGAGTTCTTTATTTCCGGGTTAGCAATATTCACCCAATGAAAATGTGCTTTTGGCCTTGAATGAGTCATAAATGCTAAATACTTCCCATCAGGTGAAATACGGTGGTTTTTCATCTCCCACGCTTTCGGAAAACCAAAATTAACTTTGCGTACTATTTCACCATTAAACTTATGTATCCAAAAGCCATCGTGCTTTATCGCTAAAAACTCTTTATCACCAGGCAGTAAAAAAGCAGCGCCGCTATGATGAATTTGCGGTCGAGAGATGAGTTCCCCTGTTGGTACATGGTAATTAAAGTGTTTGCCATCTGAGTAAAAAATGACGTTTTCACTGTCTGAGGTCCAGTTAAACCAAGGGTAGCCACCCCCGCCTGACATAGTAATTAGCTTTTTCTCTTTGGTGTCGTATAACTGGCGAGTCGCTCGGTCATTTATATAACCCGAAATAGCAATATAACGGTTATCTGGTAAGCGTGCTGGTGGATGCAATCCCGCAGGCTCCAGTTGGGTAAAAATTTCTTCTGGAATAATACGGCGCCTGTCTGAGCCATCTAACCGTGATGACCACAGCGTGCGTACTTCACTGTATTTATATTTATTCCAAAACATTAGCCGCGGGGTTGAAAATGTATCTGCATCGCCATACACCTCTTCACGTATTTCTAGTGGCCACTCTGGATGGTTTTTATGCTCTTTAGCCCATGGGTATTTAGCAACATCAACTTCTACTTGTGGTGAACTTTGCGATGAGGGCTCTGAGCAACCGCTTAGCAATAAGCTAAAACAAACGCAGAGGGCGCAAAGCACGCTGTGATTTTTTATAAACGTCATTATCAAAATCCTTTTTGGCTTTTATTTAGAGAAAGGCATGTATGGTTACAACCCCTGCGCTGCTACATTTGTAATCGCTATTGGACCTAAAGTATCAAGACCCCAAATACCCATTTCCTTTACGCGTGTGATTTTTTTTCACCTGTTAAAATATTCGTTTTAGTCATAATACTGTATATGTCAGGCACTTCATCCCGACTAGTTGGCCTTTTAAAATCGTTATAGCCAAATTTGAGGGTAACGTCTTTATCAAGTGAAAAAATTACATTGCTGCCCATACCTTTCTCTGAATGCTCTATTTCAGGATTGGCAATATTCACCCAATGAAAATGCGCTTTTGGTCTAATATGAGTCATAAACGCTAAGTATTTTCCATCCGGTGAGATACGGTGGTCCAGCATCTCCCATTTCCTCGGAAAACCAAAGTTCACTTTACGCACTACTTCACCATTAAACTTATGTATCCAAAAGCCATCGTGCTTTACAGCTAAAAACTCTTTATCACCTGGGAGTAAAAAAGCAGCGCCACTGTGGTGAATTTGCGGCCGAGAGGTTAGTTCCCCTGTTGGTACATTGTAGTTAAAATTTTTACCATCTGAGTAAAAAATGACGTTTTCACTGTCTGAGGTCCAGTTAAACCAAGGGTAGCCGCCCCCGCTTGACATGGTAATGAGTTTTTTCTCTTTGGTATCGTATAACTGGCGAGTCGCTCGGTCATTTATATAGCCCGAAATAGCAATATAACGGTTATCTGGTGAGCGTGCTGGTGCATGAATACTAATAGATTCAAGCTTTTGAAATACCTCTTCTGGAATAATACGGCGCCTGTCTGAGCCATCTAACCGTGATGACCACAGCGTGCGCACTGCACTGTATTTATATTTATTCCAAAACATTAACCGCGGGGTTGAAAATGTATCTGCATCACCATACACCTCTTCGCGTATTTCAAGTGGCCACTCTGGATGGTTTTTGTGCTCTTTAACCCATGGGTATTTAGAAACGTCAACGGCTGTTGTGTTTTTTGTACTTTGCGATGATGGCTCTGAGCAACCGCTTAGCAATAAGCTAAAACAAACGCAGAGGACGCAAAGCACGCTGTGATTTTTTAAAAACGTCATTATTAAAATCCTTTTAAGCAGTTAAAGTACTGAGCCAATCTGCACACTATGCCCATACCCTAATAAATAAAAAGCTCATATTCATGAGCTTTTTATTCTTGCTATAATTGCGCTGTTGCGCTCAGTTATGTTAGTGGTGACTACTTAAATTACGAATAAATTTATTCGCTTTTAAAAGCTCCTAGCGGCCTTACTTTCTTCTTTGTAGCATCTTCAACAAACCACTGTTTCACTTCATCTTCAGTCAACCCTTCCTCTGACAAGCGCTTATATAGGTCTTTTTGTGATGGGGTTGAATGATCGCTATTTAGCTCAGCGGCTAATTCTTTTAAATCAGCTTCTGGTAATGTTTTACCCCAAGGTAAATTGCTATTTGTAGGGTTCGGTAGTGGTAACTTTAACTGCAAGCCATGGTTGCTAATTTTATCAGTCATCGAACCGATATCATTAAAATTAAAGCCCGAATTTCCCGCCGAGTTAAAGCTAGCAATACCTAGCTCCATCGTATATTGCCTGTCCTCTTTGTCAGTAAACATATCACTAAATTGGCTTGTAAATATGTCTCCAAAAGGCCTTAAGCCGTTTACTTCAACACGCTTTGGCGACTCATATTTCAAACTAAAATTTGCCGCAAAAACAAAAACCTGCTCTTCACCGGCAAATGCTTCAGCGTCTTTATTATGCCAATTAAGCAGCGCTCGAGCCTGTTTACCTTTTTCGTTATAAGGGCCTGCGTTATTCAATAATTCAATTAACTCTTCATACTCTGGGCCTACCTGCTCATCAATTTGGCACTGGTTGTCATACCACTTATCCTCAAATTGATAGTCATCGTCATGCCACGTATCCACCATTTTATTTAAAATACGCTCTGTTTTATAACCTTTATTTGCATTACGTGTAGCTTTGCCTAAATAGCAAAGTTTTGACTTATACTTCGGGCCTTGATCATTAATACCAATAGTTTGCTGCAGTATTAAATCACATGGCACACTACGCCAATCTAAACCAATGAGTTTTTTTGTATAATTATCAGACTCTAGCTCTGTACAGGTGGCTACAACCATAATATCGACTTGGGTATTCCAATCAAAGTCATCAAATATTATGTCATCGCCAAACTGGCGTACTTTAAACCCTAAACTTTGTGCGGCAGCAAATTCACTCTCAAATAAACGAATAAATTGCCCTTGCCTTTGTATTTTACTGGTTATTAAATAAGGTTTACCCTCACCACCAAAGCGCACCAAAATTCTAATGCTTTTTTCCCCAGCAAAAAGCTCTGGATATACAAAGCTTGAGCTACTGCTCGTTAAAAAATCTTTTATTAATAGTGACTCTTCATTACCACCGTTACGCTTTGTATTTAAATCAACATAAAACTCATTCGCCACAAACTTATTTTTTATGCCTAAGGCATAGAGGACCTCAGCAGTGTCAGACTCAAAAATCATCTCATCACTATTATCTTTACGCTCCCCCATTAGTGGCAATACAACTTCACGGCTACTGCCAACTTGCGCACCAATGAAATAACGCATATCAGAGAAATTGTCATCTTGATAATATTCAACTGCAGAGTCGTTTATAATCGAGTAAAAAGCTTCTTCGTGCACCATAGGCTTGGTACCTAAATACGTTTTTGGCCCCAACTGAAAAAATGGTGTAAATACACAACCAAACTTTCCGGCAAAGTGCTTTTCATTATTTAATAGCTCAGACTCTACAAGCGGCCTTACTAGCTCTTTATAAGCAAGCTCGTTATTTACGCCATCACAGCGCGTTACTTTCAAGGTAATAGGGGCAATACCGGTCATCGTATCGTTAAACACAACGAGAACACGAATCGGGGTGAATGGCGTTAGCCGCTTTAGTTTATTGGCAATAATTGGCAACCATTTTTTTGAAGTCTGGTCTTGATAATATATAGCGCTGTGATGATAGCTCGCCTCACCATAGTCAGAAAATACTGGTTCAAATGTGTTTGCAAAGCTTTCGAGGTATTTATTGCCTTCTTTTTCTTGCGTAGCAAATGTGTGAATGGGGAAGTAATTTTGAAATTCAGCCGTAATATAATTATGCTCACGCGCTACTGTCGGCACCGTCATCATATAAAAACCATACGGGTTAGATTGCGATTGCAAATAAAGCGTGTTTTCAGGATCTGTAACTACGGCTTTACGTGTCGCTTTATCTAGCAAGCTGTAGTTATCACTAAAGCCGTAAAGTGCTTTTTTATCACCATTTTTACTTTGCTTTTGATTGGTAATGCTATCAATTAAAAATACCCAAAATGTATCCATCCTAATTGATGCACCGGGCAAATTAGGCAGTGCCCAGCTATCACCTAATAAAAAGTTTTCTATGTATTGTTTTACTTTATAGCGTTCTAAATTTGAATAATATTGGCTTTTATCACCTTCACGCTGAGCCCTTAGTAGCAATCCCATAAGGCCCGATATTGCCTCTGAGCGCAGCCTAAATTGAGCTGCCCATTGTGTACTTTGCTGCGTTTTTCCGTCTTTATTATATTCACTTAATAGCTCATGCATCATACCTTGATTAGCTGCACACTCCTGGCCTAGGCGTTTATCTCGCTGAATTTCTGCGTAGAATTGTTTACAGGCGTTATCGAGGAGTGCTTCATCCATTAAATTCGCAGCCGACGTAGCAATAGCGCCACCCGCTTTTATTACCGCTACTGCCGCGGCAATGGGAGCTGTTATTGGGATAAATGCCATAACACCCAGAGCAATGTTAATCATTTGCCACGCCATATCGTCGCCTGTTTCATCTACTTTTATATCATTGGCTACGGTTAAATTACGAAAGCGCTCTAAACTGTCCATACCTTCACGAGATGGGCAAACATTTATTTGGCTAATAGCATACGCCGCAATATGTACACGGCGGTTTTGTGCTCGGCTTGCCTCATCTTTATTATTTATAAGTGGTTGAGCATAACCCAGCCCAAGCACTTCAATACGCGCTTCATCAATGCCTGCTTGGGTCACTAAAATGTGCTTAACAGCCTCTGCTCGTCGCTCAGATAACGCAATATTATAATCGTAATTACCTATATCGCAGGTGTGGCCTGCCACGGTTACTTTAAGGTTCTCATTTTGCTTAAGCGCTTTTATAACGGCCTCGCTTTGCTGCAAAATAGTATTGCGGTAATCATCGGTTACTTGCTCGCTATTAAGCGAAAACGTTCCTTCAATTACGACATCTTTTACAATTTCTTTGGCACTTAAATGCTCAAAGTAATCGTTAGCAACCGTTTTATAGTGCCGTTTAGCTTGCGCTAAATTAGGGATATTTGTACCAAATTGCTGCAACGTAGTTTGCCCAAGTGCTGCAATATTTGTGGTTAAGTCAGCTATATTGAGTGCATTACCTGCTGCATCCATTGCCACCTTAGGAATGCCGAGCTTTTTACCTAAACTTTTATTATAGCTTTCCATTGCTGCTGGAGTGTTAGCTGGTAAGCGCCACAAATTTTCTGCAAGTGCTTGCCGCCAAGCATCGGTTGTAAAGGCTGCGCGAGCTTCACGTAGCTTTTTCCAAGCATCCTGACCATCTTGCATAGCAAACACGGAATCTAGCGTTGCTTGAATAGTTTTATCTTCTGTTTCGTTTAAATGAGTATGTATTGCTTTAGCAATTTTACTCCCTAAAACAAACTTACCATTAGTGGTAAAATTACCGTTACTGGCACTGGCTGTTATATCGGTATTTATTAACCCTGCGGCTAATTGTGCACGGCCTTTAGCCACCGCCCATCCATGGCAAAAGCTCTCAAAGCCGCTGGCTATTTTTATTGGTTCATCACTAACTTTTGCGCGACCAACCTCTTTACCGTTTTCATCTTTAATACTAATATTTTTAGGGTCATAGGTAGCATGCTCGGTTTTTAAATCTTTTGCATAACTTATTAAGTGGCTATAAAAGCGAGGAAATTGCTTTATTATTGCCTCTTCAACCGAAAGCGGATCGCAGTTAATTACATCAAACTCACCTGCCTCATTTTTTATATCAAAGTGGATCATTTCGGCAAGTTCATAGTAATAATGTGTGCCGTCAAATTTAATAGATTTAGTACACCAGCTTGCAATATTGGCCTCATAGGTATTCCGCTGAAGCCTTATTTTTACTCTATACAACCCTTTGGGTAGTATCTTGTTAGTACCGGTTATCACCGCTAAGTTAGTTTCAGTGACGAAAGTAGCTGGTATATCTCTACCTATAGGCGACGACAAAACAATATTTTCACCCGGAGAAAGAAGCGGGATGTTTGGGTTAATACTTAATACAACAGCCCTCGTTTTTGCCAACACATACGCTTGAATACTCTTTACGTTTTTTTGAATTATTTCCCTTTCATACCACTTATTGTAAGTGTCGTCTTCGCTATTTTCTGTAGGCTGTTTTAAATTGGTAATAGGGATTGTTTGTAACTCTAATAACGGTGTATTTGAGCTACTGTAATTTTTTAAATTATCAACAAATTCTTTAGCCCATCCTCTAGGGTTATTATTGGCAATGAGGCCAATGGACTCCATTGGCGGAATAATAATAGGCCGTTGATTATTAGCCATGTAGGCATGAAACGGCTGACGTACTTCTAATGAGTCACTATTTATTGTCGATAAAATACCGGCTTTATTCGTTTTTAACACAATAGGCTTTTTTGTATTATAAGTGGCTGACTTTGGCTGTTCAGCAATAACAATTCGGTTTGCTACCGGCGTTAATTTGCCAATCGGTTTATTATGTTTAACATATCCAGTTAGTAAATAAACCAATGGGCTTGCAGATCCTTTGCTAATATCATGCATAATTAGTTACTCTGTGCTTTTTGGTTGGTAATAGCGATAGGTGCTAAAACGTTAAGGCCCCAAATATTCATTTCTTTAGTACGCGTAATACGTTTCTCTCTCGTTAAAATATTGGCTCTAGTGATAATGCTATAAGTAACAGGTCTACCAAGCTCATCAACCTCGCCCATCGGGTTAAAACCAAATTTAAGCGTGACATTTTCGTCCAATGAAAATATCACTCCACCACCCTCCCCTTTTTCTGAGTGCTCTATTTCAGGGTTTGCAATATTCACCCAGTGGAAGTGAAAATCTTCTCTACCATACGTCATAAACGCTAAATACTTGCCGTCTGGTGAAATACGGTGGTTTTTCATTTCCCATGCTCTCGGAAAACCAAAGTTCACTTTACGCACTACTTCACCATTAAACTTATGTATCCAAAAGCCATCGTGCTTTACCGCTAAAAACTCTTTATCACCAGGCAGTAAAAAAGCAGCGCCACTGTGGTGAATTTGCGGTCGAGAGGTGAGTTCCCCTGTAGGTACATGGTAATTAAAGTTTTTGCCATCTGAGTAAAAAATGACGTTTTCACTGTCTGAGGTCCAATTAAACCACGGGTAGCCGCCACCGCTTGACATGGTGATTAGCTTTTTCTCTTTAGTATCGTATAACTGGCGAGTCGCTCGGTCATTTATATAGCCCGAAATAGCGATATAGCGGTTATCTGGTGAGCGTGCTGGTGCATGTATACTAATAGATTCAAGCTTTTGAAATACCTCTTCTGGAATAATACGGCGCCTGTCTGAACCATCTAACCGTGATGACCACAGTGTGCGCACTTCACTGCCTTTATATTTATTCCAAAACATTAACCGCGGGGTTGAAAATGTATCTGCATCTCCGTACACCTCTTCGCGTATTTCGAGTGGCCACTCTGGGTGGTTTTTGTGCTCTTTAGCCCATGGGTATTTAGCAACATCAACCTCTGCTTGTGGTGAACTTTGCGATGAGGGCTCTGAGCAACCGCTTAGCAGTAAGCTAAAACAAACGCTGAGAGCGCAAAGCATGCTGTGATTTTTTAAAAATGTCATTAAAACTATCCTTTTACTACATGCACTTATTTACGAGGTAATATAAATAAGTGCATTCATTAAAACTTGTGTTATTAAAATAAAGTGCTTGCACTTACTCTTCTACTATTTCTGCCATTAAAACGGTTTCTGGCGTTTGGTCGTGAAGCTCACTGAATGGGACATTGTCGAAAATATAATAAGCTGGCTGACCATCATTTGGGTCTTGCATTAAATCAAAATTGCCACTTTGAGGGATATCAGTAAATTTTATTTTTACCCAGGTAGAATCGAGCCTTACACTGGCTATAGACTGTACCTGTTGCCAGCTATGTTGTTTATTTATAAGTATAAGCTGCTCTTTATCGTACTTTGGCGTATTTGGATCAACCTGATACATAAATACAAAAGCAGGCTTAACCAGAGTTAACGGGTTTATGTTATTTACTACCATTGCCATACTGTGCGAGGCACTCATACTAACTCCCAAATACTTGTTGTAGTTTTGCTTTGGTTTTAGGGCCTGGTATGCCGTCTATGTCGAGATCGTGCTCGTACTGAAATTCCTTTACACCAATGCGAGTTTTTTTACCCATAACACCATCAACCGTACCACAATCAAACCCAAGCATATTGCACCGGCCTTGCACACCTGAAAGCGTGTCTATTGGATCTAGATTGCCTATTTGCACGTTAAAGCTTTTAGTTGGTGTGGTATCGCCTTCATTTAGGTATAAATCGACTGTGCCGGTTAGGGCGTCGTTACTATTAAGCTCTACTTCGATAAGCCCATCACTTTGCAATACGGTATCTATTGTTTGGTTACCAATATTAAGTACTACGCGTTTACCGACTACGTCATCGCCGTCGTCGTACGATACTTGCAGACGAAAGTACTCTTTTTCGTTTTGTACAACAAAGCTGTTAATACTGTTGGTGCGCAGCGGTATAAACTTTTCTTTTTTAGGCGGAATCGTAATTTTATCGCCCGGGTAAATTAAGTTTGGGTCTGGGCGTAGGGCTTTAAACTCTGCATTGCTTGGGTGGTTGTAAAGCGCTTTAGATGTTTGGTAGCCGTATTGCTTTGCTATGCGCAATAGCGTTTCACCTTGAGCTACAGTGTGTTGTTGGGTCATTGTGTATCCTTAAACTTTGCCTACAGACCAATCTTCGCTGTCGAGTTCAAAAAAGCTGACTTTAGCGTTTTCAAAGTCGGGGCCTGATACGTTGGCATAACCGTTTTGATCAAGTTGCCCGGTAATAATGTGGCCGTTGCGTAGGCGTATTTTGTAGCCCATATTAGCTTGTGGTTCGCCAGCTTCGTCGAGTAGTTCTATTTCGTAGGCTAAAGTGGGTTGTTCAACAGTAAATGTGGTGGTGTCGGTTGCGCCACTGGCCGTTACCGTAACATTATAAAGACCCGGTTTTACCTCAGCGTAGTGCTGCCAAAACGAGACTTCGTCTGGGCGTTTTTTTTCTAGTTGTAGTGTTATTTGACCACTTGTTGGCCCTTGCCACTGAATAACTACACTGCGACTGTTACTGCATGAGCCTTCTATATTGAGTTTCCAACCACTGGGTACTGTTAAGCTTGTGCCTGCTTTAGCAGGTTTTCGCTCGCTATAGCCTAAGTTGTAATCGTAAATTAAATTGGCATTTTTATAGCCGGTATATTGCTGTGCGAGTTGCTCTACGGTTTCGGCGGCGCTAAGTACATGGGTTGTAAAATTTTGCCTAACAGTGTGAGACGCTTTTAGTAGCATTGTGCTGTTTAGCTCTGGCTTATAAATACGTACAGCGGGCGCATGCTGTTGTATAGGTTGCGCTGCTTTTTTAGGTTTTTGGTTATAACTTTGCTGATTTATAAATTGCGGACTATTTTGCGCAGCTGATTGGCTGTTTATAAATGCAGAAGTGCTTGGCGTCATTACTGTGTTATTTATAAAAGTATTGTTTTGCAACGCTGTTTGCGATGATGTAATTGAACCATTATTAACCGCGCCCGAGTACTTTGTTGGTGCTTGAGTTTGTTTTGGGTAAACAGCTAGGCGTGTACTAGCTTGCTTAAACAGAGAATATGGTACCTTTTTCCACTCTTTGTCTTTAGCCCAATATTGGCACCGAGTGTCGTCGCGTAATCGCGCAGCTTGGTGTTTATCTAGCGCACCAAACAGGTTGTCTTGCAGTTGCCTTTGCAACACTTTAGGAAGTTTGCAAAGCTGAGCACGACTTAAATAAGAGAATGTAACCACAGGCTCTGAATTTTCAGGCTCATTATGTGGTTGTTCAAATAGTGGGGGGTAATTTAAGTTCACCGGATCCTTGGTGAGCATTTGCATCCTCGCTTTCTCTTAATAAGAGACTTATTTATTATTTAGTTACGGCTAAAAGGTATGCCGTTATTATAGTGCGTTAATATAAAGAAATAGGCACAAAAAATCTACAATGAATTTTTAAATTTGCTAACTTTGTTCAGTGTTTTCTCTTACGTAATGTCCGGCTCCACGAGTAATATAACGCAGCTGCCAAATAACGCGCTCAATCAATTCGTCGCGTTGCAATCCTTCTATATCGAGCGCTTCTGCACCCGCATTAAATACGAGCGTTACCATAGATTCCGCCTGAATATAGGCATGCATAGCGTTGCACTTAGTTTCGCTTTCTAGATAGTGAGCCAACTCTAAAATAAAATGCTTTACCTCGCGGGCTACAGCGGCTCTAAATGCTTTAGAAGTCCCAGATCGTTCTCGCAGCAACAACCTAAATTGGTTACTTGAGTTATCAATAAACTCCATAAAAGTAACCACTGAGGTATTTATAACACTGCCGCCATCGTTTGCTATTCGTCTGCGTGCTTGACGCATTAGTTGGCGAAGAGTTAAGCCCGCTTCGTCTACCATGGTTAAACCTAGCTCATCCATGTCTTTAAAATGACGATAAAAAGAAGTTGGGGCAATACCAGCTTCTCGTGCCACTTCGCGTAAACTTAAATTCGAAAAACTATGATCAGCACTCAGCTGATTAAATGCCGCTTGAATTAACGCCTGTCGTGTTTTTTGTTTCTGTTGCGCTCTAACACCCGACATCAACAGCTCCCTGAATTATTTTATATGAATATTTAGTGATATTAGCTCAATTGTACAGTCTAATACTTGACGACGAGAGTTTGAAATACTATTTTAGCTTACAGTTGTACGCTGAGATTGAGAATTATGAATAAACCACCGATTATTTGGACAAACGTCCTATTTTTTAGCCTAACCTTTTTGGCGGCTGCCACACTTGTACCTTGGTACGCCATTAGCTACGGATTTACCAGCGCGCATTGGATTGCTTTTGTTGGCTGCATGTTTTACGCAGGCTTATCAATTACTGCCGGCTACCATCGATTATGGGCACATAAAACCTATAACGCACACCCTGCAGTTGAATTTATTTTTGCGCTAGGCGGTGCTTTTGCACTACAAAACAGTGCTCTGCATTGGAGTAGCGATCACCGTATACATCACGGTCAAGTTGACGACCCAATAAAAGACCCTTACGCGGCTACCAATGGTTTTTGGTATAGCCATATCGGCTGGATGTTACGTGACTACCAAGGCGATAGCTACAACGACTATAGTAATTGTCGTGATTTACAACGAAATAAAGTCGTTATGTGGCAACATAAGCACTACTTAAAACTAGCTATTGCTATGAACGTAGGTTTGCCTCTTGCACTTGGTTTATTAGTTGGTGATGTGTGGGGTATGTTAATTCTTGCAGGTTTACTACGCTTAGTACTAAGCCAACACTTTACCTTTTTTATAAACTCAGTTGCACATATTTGGGGCTCTCGCCCATACACCGAAAAAAATACGGCACGCGATAACGGCTTTTTAGCGTTATTTACATACGGTGAGGGGTATCACAACTTCCACCATATTTTTGCAAGCGACTACCGTAACGGTATTAAATGGTTTCATTACGATCCAACAAAATGGATGATCCGCTCTTTAGCAGCTGTTGGTTTAGCTAATAAATTGAAGCGTACACCTGTTGAACGTATCGAAAAAGCAAAGGCCGAAACGCTAATGAGCAAAACGCAAACGCGTCTTGCAAAATTGCCTTTAGCACAAGATAAGATTACATTATTACAACAAGAGTACGATTTACTGCTGAAAAAACTGCAAAATTATTGTTCACTACAAAAACAAGTGTTAGAAGTTAAAAAAAATAACATGGCAAAGCAGTGTGAACGCTCAGCATTAATGGCACAATACCATGAGTTGGAAGCCGCCTGGGAAAATCAAAAACAGGCATGGCTAGCACTTAATGCGAGGTTATTAAAAGCCTCTTTTAATTAATTTAGGAGTGGCTGTGGCCAAACAACCAGAACAAAAAAAAGTACCCGTGACATACCAATATGATGCAATAATTATTGGCACGGGTCCTGGCGGTGAAGGTACCGCCATGAACCTTTCAAAAAACGACAAAAAAGTAGCGGTTATTGAACGCCAAGAATCAGTTGGTGGCGGTTGTGTACATTGGGGAACAATTCCTTCAAAAGCGCTTCGCCACTCTGTTAGCCGCTATATTGAATACAAAGCAAATCCGTTATTTAATGTTGGTGAGCGCCCTAGCCGCCTGACATTTCCTGATATTTTACGTCACGCAAGTTCTGTTATTTCTAAGCAATCTAATTTACGTAGTAGCTTTTACGATCGTAACCGCATTCATATGTTTCAAGGTGATGCGAGCTTTGTAGATAAGCACACAATTGAAGTAAAACGAAATGATGGTTCAACTGAGCGACTGACTGCTAAAACGATTGTTATAGCAACCGGCTCACGCCCTTATCGCCCACCAGAGGTAGATTTTACGCATTCTCGTATTTATGAGAGCGACACTATTTTAGGTCTTAAACACGACCCTCACCGCGTACTTATATACGGCGCTGGTGTAATTGGTTGTGAGTACGCTTCTATATTTAAAGGTTTAGGCGCTAAAGTTGATTTAGTTAATACACGCGACCGACTACTTGCTTTTATGGATGCTGAAATATCTGACGCGCTTAGCTATCACTTTTGGAACAGCGGTATTGTGATACGTCACAACGAAGAGTTTGACCGAATAGAGACCCGTGACGACTGCGTTATTATGCATTTAAAATCAGGCAAACGCGTAAAAGCTGACTGTATTTTATTTGCTAATGGCCGTACTGGTAACACTGATACATTAAACCTTGAAGCCATTGGTTTAAAAGCCGATAGCCGTGGCCAATTAAAAGTTAACGAAACATACCAAACAGAAGTTGATAACGTTTACGCTGTAGGTGATGTAATTGGCTATCCAAGCCTTGCTAGTGCTGCGTTTGACCAAGGTCGCATAGCTGCTGATGCAATTGCATGTGGTAACTGTGATGACAGACTGATTGTTGATATTCCGGCCGGTATTTATACCATCCCAGAAATGAGCTCAGTCGGTAAAACCGAGCAAGAGCTTACAGCCGCTAAAGTACCATATGAAGTTGGCCGTGCTCAGTTTAAGCATTTGGCACGTGCGCAAATTGCGGGCACTGAAGTAGGTAGTTTAAAAATATTATTCCACACTGAAACCAAAGAAGTACTTGGCGTACATTGTTTTGGCGAGCGTGCATCTGAAATTGTTCACATTGGCCAAGCCATTATGGAACAGAAAAATGGTGGCAATAATATCGACTACTTTGTAAATACCACATTTAACTACCCGACCATGGCTGAAGCCTACCGTGTTGCGGCATTAAATGGTTTAAATCGCTTATTTAAATAAGTAGTTTTAAAAGCCTTTATAAATAGGTAACAAAAAACCCGCAACTTAGCGGGTTTTTTACTTTTAAACAGTTTTAAAGTTTATTTAAGTAGCTATTACTTATGGTACTTAGCACTTAGCTCATGTACTGCATTAATGAATACACCAGCATTTTCAGGGTCTACATCTGGTGTAATACCGTGGCCTAAGTTAAACACGTGGCCATTGCCTGTACCGAAGTCTTCTAAAATAGTGCCTACTTCTTGACGAATACGCTCTGGTGTACCGTGTAACATAGATGGGTCCATATTACCTTGTAGAGCTACTTTATCACCCACACGGCGTTTAGCGTCGCTAATATTAATAGTCCAATCAAGACCAATTGCATCACAACCTGTTGCTGCAATAGCTTCAATCCATTGACCACCATTTTTAGTGAACAAAGTAACCGGTACTTTACGACCATCGTATTCACGAATTAAGCCATCTACAATTTTATGCATATATTGCAGTGAAAATTCGTTGTAATCGCGCGGGCTTAATACACCACCCCATGAGTCAAATACCATTAGCGATTGCGCGCCAGCTTTAATTTGAGCATTTAAATAATCAATAACTGAGTCAGCTAACTTATCGAGTAATAAATGAAGTGTTTGCGGCTCTGCAAACGCCATTTTTTTGATTTTACCAAATACTTTGCTGCTACCGCCTTCAACCATATAAGTTGCTAGCGTCCAAGGTGAACCAGAAAAACCAATAAGCGGTACTTCACCTTTAAGTTCACGACGAATAGTGCTTACTGCGTTCATTACGTAGCCAAGCTCGTCTGTAGGATCTAACTTTGGAATTTTTTTAACATCAGCAAGTGATGAAATAGGACGTTCAAACTTAGGGCCTTCGCCAGTTTCAAAGTAAAGACCTAAACCCATCGCATCTGGAATCGTTAAAATATCACTAAATAATATAGCGGCATCTAACGGGTAGCGACGTAATGGCTGCAGTGTTACTTCACATGCAAGCTCAGCATTACGGCACAGGCTCATAAAATCGCCCGCTTGTGCACGTGTAGCGCGATACTCTGGTAAATAGCGTCCTGCTTGGCGCATCATCCATACCGGAGTTACATCAACAGGTTGTTTTGCAAGTGCACGTAAATAACGGTCGTTTTTTAATTCGCTCATGGCGTAAATTATCCTAAGACTTGTATAAATTGTGCAAGATTGTACCACCATATTCTCCGACCCTCTATTGCTTAGGGACGAAAACAATATTCCCTAGAGGCAGATCAATATAATGGCGTGCTTTAATCCATTTTGACTATAAAACAAGCAAAAAAGAATAACATTTAAAACTTTTTATTAATATGTTTGCAACATTACAAAAACCTTGTTATTGTTTGTCCCGCGTTAACAAAAACAATAATAAAAATCTTAAAACAATAAAAATAAATGTTTTAAAATAATAACAATAAAAATCATCTCATAAAAATAAGAAAGCTTGTTATAACAAGTCACTGAAAGAAATTAGACCACCGTAACTGGTGGTTTTTTCTTGCCTAAAATAAAATCCCTCGCCTTAGATTATATAAAAAGGTACACCCCTCAAAGTAGCTCAACTTTACTTGTTGATATACTCGCAAATTAAATATATCTTGATGTACATAAACTTATTATATTCTAATTGAAAGACCAACCCAGCTAGGAGAACAGTTATGCTGACGCGTGTAGAAAAAGCTCAACAAAAATGGGGTGGTAGCCACACAGTAATTGATAAATGGCTAAACGAACGCCAAGACCTTATTGTACTTTATTGCAAAATTGCAGGTTTTACGCCGTACGAAAAACAAGATCAAGCATTGCCAGAGCCAAAACTAATTGAATCATTTTGCCAACTTTTAATGGATTACCTATCTGCGGGCCATTTTGAAGTGTATGACGATATAGCAAAAGCATGTGAAAAAAAGGGCTTACAGAGCCAAGAGCTTGCAAACTCTATTTACCCGCGTATTTCCAGTACAACCGACATAGCGTTAGATTTTAATGATAAGTACGCTGAAGTAGACAAAGAAGACTTGTTAAAGGGTTTTGATGATGACTTGTCTGTTATTGGTGAGGCATTAGAAGCACGCTTTGCACTTGAAGATGAGCTTATTGATAACTTGTTTTCTAATCACGCAAACTAATATGTTATTTACGCATATTAAAAAAGGGACCTAAGGTCCCTTTTTGCATTTACACAATAAACTTATTATTGTGCTGGTGCTTCTTCATTTTGAATTTCAAGTAATTCAACTTCAAATACAAGTGTTGAATTAGCTGGAATCTTACCTAAGTCACGGTCGCCGTAAGCAAGTTCTGAAGGAATAGTGAACTTGTACTTAGAACCCACTGACATAAGTTGTAAACCTTCAGTCCAACCAGCAATTACGCGGTTAAGAGGGAAAGTTGTAGGTTCGTTACGTGCATATGAGCTATCAAACTCAGTACCGTCTAATAAAGTACCTTTGTAGTGTACTTTAACTACATCAGTTGCTACTGGCTTTTCGCCATCGCCTTCGCTAAGTACTTCATACTGCAGGCCAGACTCAGTTACTGTAACGCCTTCTTTTTTAGCGTTGTCAGCTAGGTATTTAACACCCGCTTCTTTGCTTTTTTCAGACTCTACTTTTGCTTTTTCTTCTTGCTTAGTGCGTACTGATGTATCTAGTTCAGTTAATACTTCGCGAATTTTTTCTTCGTCAATTTTTGCATTACCAGCAAGTGCATCTTCAAAACCACGGATTAGAAGTGCTTGGTCTAGTTCAATACCAATTTCTGTTTTGTCTGCTAAGTCTTTATTTAAAAAGTTACCTACAGATGCACCAATACCGTATGCTTGTTGCTGTTCTACAGTGTCTAATTTAACTTCAGCTTGTTCTTTTTTTTGTTTCTTGATTACAAGCTGTAAGCGCTAAAACTGACGCTGCAATCAATGACAATCTAATCGTCTTTTTCATTTTAAATCTCCGACACACTTTGCAGTTGTCATTTTAATGTATTATTACTAGTTAAAGATTAACGGCCCACATGATAGGCTGCTTGTTTAATGACTAAATTCCACATTGTTAGCTAAACTAAAAACATATCCAGTGATTAGACAAACAACCTAGGCATTTAACGCGTCCTAGTCTAACCTCTCAGTCACTAAGAGTTAAGGGGAAATACCTGTAATATGTCGATATTTCGTACTTTTTTAATCGTATTTAGCTGTTTTTTAGCCATCGCCTGTACCGATAAAAAACAACACGCTGTAGCAAGTTACGAACATGCTGCACAAGGTGCGTTTTCATCAACACTTTCAAACGATGGTAAATACAGTTTGATCTCCTCTATCAACCATGGGGTCGCCCTGTGGGATAATCAACAGCAGGTACTAAAATACCAATGGTTTCAGCAGCAAGATCAAGACAGTTTGGTATACGCCGTTGCTATTGCTTTTGATAACAGCGTGGCTGTTACCGCCGAAAAAACCACGTTTGCTGTGTGGGATATAGCCACAGGCAAAAATAAAGGTTATTACAAAATACAAAAAGCCAGTATTCGCGATATTGCTATTAGCAATCAAGGCCGTAGTGTTTTATACGGCCGTAGCGACGGCGTTGTCGTATTTGTAAACCTAGAAACCGGACGTCGTATTGAGTTTTTAGGTCATCAAGATAAAGTTAACACCGTTGACCTATCACCTAACGGACGCTACGCCTTAAGTGGTTCTAACGATTATGTTGCTTACTTTTGGGATACACGTACAGGGCAAGTAATTCATCGTTTTAATCACCCAACGCGTGTTACCCAAGTGACGCTCGATCCACAAGGTCGCTATGCGTTTACGGCCGATAGTATGGCACAAGCAAATGTATGGAAGCTGACTACAGGTGATCTTGTGAGTAAACTGAAGTATATTGCGCGTCAGAAAATTTTTACTGCTGTGCGTTTTAACGAACAAGGCACTTTGCTTGCAACCGGCTCACCAAATAAGCGCGTAGATTTGTGGCAAATACCAAGCGGTGAAAAAATTCAAACTTGGCAGGTTACCCCGCGCGAAGGCAGTAAGCCTAAATCGGCGGTGGTGCTAGATGTGACATTTACAGATAACGGTAAGTCGTTGTTAACCGAAAGCTCCAGCGGTATCGCAGAGCGATTTATTATACGAGAGAATAATGAACACAATTGAACATCGCTTAATGGAACTTGAAGCCAAAGTGGCTTTTCAAGACGAAACAATTGAAGTCTTAAATGATGAAATAAAAGTGCACCAGCAACTTTTAGCAAAAATGAAACGCCAAACTGAGCTGCTAGCAGAAAAAATTAAAGAGTCGCAGTCATCATCGTCTATGATGTCTGAAGCACCTGAGCCGCCTCCGCCGCATTACTAAAACCGGTAAAAATTAGGCAATAAAAAACCGGGTTAGTCGCCCGGTTTAAATACACCAATTACTTGTTCAAATTGGCGAGTAGACGCCTGAACAGCGTTATCGGGTTGCGCCATTTTATGACCACACTCAACACACTCTACTTTTTCAACATCATGTTCTCTGTATAGCATCATAGTATCCATGGCTTTGCAGTCAGGGCACGATGCACCAGCAATAAATCGCTTCTTTTGTCTCACAACATTTTTCCTGTGGTTTGAACTGCCGCTATTTTATCGTATAACTTCACTTGTTGATACGCTTGATAAGAGCATTAAGTTCTATGTTATGATAGCGCCAACTTAACAAGGGCACAGCAAAGTAACGCATTCATGATCCAAATCTCAGAAATAGAACTACTTCGTGGCGGTAAAGCCTTATTAAAAAACGCATCAGCTACGTTATTCCCAGAGCACAAAGTAGGCCTTGTTGGCGCTAATGGCTGTGGAAAATCAACGCTATTTGGTTTACTAAAATCAGAACTGCAACTAGATGCCGGTAACTGCAGCATTCCAAAAGATTGGTCTATTGCCTCTGTTAAGCAAGAGACACCTGCACTTGAAATAAGCGCGATTGATTATGTACTTCAAGGCCACCCAGAATACTACGCAATGCGCATAGCACTGCGTGAGGCCGAGAAAAACAACGATGGCGACACACAAGCCAAAGTACATATTCAGCTTGAAAACATTAAAGGCTACAGCATTGAATCAACCGCAGGTGAGCTATTACACGGCTTAGGCTTTGCCAATAACCTAATAGAAAACCCTGTCAGCTCGTTTTCGGGTGGTTGGCGTATGCGTTTAAACCTTGCCCAAGCATTAATACGCGACGCCGATTTACTATTACTCGATGAGCCAACAAATCACCTTGATTTAGATGCCGTTTATTGGCTTGAACGCTTTTTACGTGCTTATACCGGCACCCTTGTACTTATATCGCATGACCGTGAGTTTTTAGATGCGGTGGTTGACCAAATTTGGCATGTAGATAAGCAACTTATCAATGTGTACAAAGGTAACTACTCGCAGTTTGAACGCCAAAAAGCAGAGCGTTTACTACAACAACAAGCAATGTTTGATAAGCAGCAAGATCAAATTGCACACTTAGAGCAATTTATAACGCGCTTTAAAGCAAAAGCCAGTAAAGCTAAACAAGCACAAAGCCGTGTAAAAGCACTGGAACGCATGGAAAAACTAGCGCCAGCACATGCCGACTCGCCATTTAACTTTGAGTTTGCAGAGCCAAAAGCATTACCAAACCCACTAATGACAATAGATAAAGCCAAAGCGGGTTATGGTGACGTCACTATTTTAAATAATATAGAGCTAAACCTTGTACCAGGTAGCCGAATTGCTTTACTTGGTCGAAATGGCGCGGGTAAATCAACGTTAATTAAACTGCTTTCTGGTGATTTAGAGCCGCAAGCGGGCGAAGTTATTCAGCATCACGGATTAAATATTGGTTACTTTGCGCAGCATCAGCTGGAATCTCTTGATTTAAAAGCCAGTGCAATAACGCACATACAACGACTAGACCCAAAAGCCACTGAACAATCACTACGTGACTTTTTAGGCGGCTTTGCCTTCATTGGCGATAAAGCACTTGAGCCTGTAGCCCCATTTTCGGGCGGCGAAAAAGCACGTTTAGTGCTTGCCATGTTGGTATATCAAAAGCCAAACTTATTATTACTGGATGAGCCAACCAACCACCTTGATTTAGAAATGCGCCATGCACTTGTTATGGCACTACAAGGCTTTGAAGGCGCTATGGTTACCGTATCGCATGATCGCCATATGCTTAAAAATACTGCCGATGAGTTTTACTTAGTAGATGACGGCAAAGTAACTCAGTTTGGCTACGACTTAGATGCATATTATCAATGGTTACTTAACGCGAATAAAGAAGCGGTTAAAGCGCAGCAAACCGACGAGCCTAAAGCAAACCCAGGCGTTAACCGAAAAGAGCAAAAGCGCTTAGAGGCTGAATTTAGAAAAGCCACTCAGCCACTTAAAAAGCAAATTGAAAAGCTTGAAAAGCAACTCGATAAATTTACCGCCGAATTAAGTGAAGTTGAAGTGACCTTAGGTGATAACGAACTGTACAACGACGACAACAAAGCCAAGCTTAAAGAGTTATTAGCCAAGCAAGCAACCCTTACGCCTAAGCTTAACGACGTTGAAGAAGAGCTACTTATGGCACTTGAAGAAATGGAAGAAAAAGAGCAGGCATTCGCCGATGAACTTGCTCAATAGCGACCATTTTTGGCAGTTTGCGTGCACCTTGTACGCAAAGCCTGATCAACAAACAACCTTGCTGGCACTACAAAACCAGCAAGGAAAAAATGTTAATTTATGCTTATTACTGCTTTATTTAGATTCATTAAATTTAAGTGTTAATGCTCAACAACTAAATACATTAATAAACGTAATTAGTGAGTTTGATACTCACGCATTACAACCTCTGCGCGCTGCCCGTAGCTATTTAAAAGCTAATCAGAATACGATAAGTGATTACGCCACAATACGCGCAGAGTTACTAAGCACTGAGCTAAAGCTTGAAAAACAACAGCAACATATGTTGATTGAAGCAGTAAATGAGTTTGAATTAATCGAGCATGCAGCACCAAACAATATTGAGCTGTATATGAAAGCCACTTAGGCTGCTACTTTTTATACCCTCTTCTACTGCTCATTCTATTTTCTTTGTGCAAAAAACCTTTAAGTAATTTATTCACAAAGAGGTTAAGAGCCGCTTCGCTTTTAGAGGAAAAACAAACTAGATTACTTAGATAAAAATATAAATATTGAGCGATTGTTTAGCTCAGCATTTTATTACCCTGCCCTAATTTTCTTCTCTTTTTCTTCTTTTTGCGCAAAGACCTTTAAGTAATTTACTCACAAAGAGGTTAAGAGGCGCTTCGCTTTTAGAGGAAAACAAACTAAATTACTTAGATATAAATATTGAGCAGTTTGTTGCTCTACCCTCATTTACTTCTCATTCTTTTCTCTTTGTGCAAAAAATCTTTAAGTGGTTTACTCAAAAAAGTTAAAAGCGCTACGCTTTTAGATAAAGTGAAAAAACATGGATTACAATCAGCTCACTATTTCAAGCGAAAAACTCTCTTAGCTCTCAGTGGTAATAACTTAGTAGCCTTTAAAGCATGATCTAAATCAACTTAGCTTCACCCCTATATCTGCTTATGTAAATAACTTGATCTCGATCACGTTGCGACCTGCAAACACCGCCTATGATTAACCCATCAACAACGAGGGGAACAACTCATGAACGTATTCTTTAGAGACTTTTTTACAGATCCAGTTTTATTTATGTCTTTTGGGTTTTTAACCATCGTTGTTTCTTTGTGTATATTTTTTGCTTTTTTCTTTTTGAAAAAAATACATGATGCAGAAATCCCCGAACAAAATTAAGCACGACGCACTAAAGCGCCTTATTAGTTTACTAGTTAGGCGCTTTTTATTTTCTGAAGCGAAAAATTTGGTACACTAGCTTTTCGTTTAATACAAAGTGCGTAGTACAAACATGATCTCTCAGTTCAAACCAGCATGGTGGATGACCAATCGTCACGTTCAAACCATAATGCCGCGTTTTTTCCGCCCATTTCACCACACTCGCTACGAACTTGAGCAACTTGATACACCTGATGGTGACTTTATTGAGCTAGCATGGTCACTTCCACATAACGAAACCGCTCCACTTGCCGTTGTTTTACATGGCCTTGAGGGCAACATAAATAGCTTTTATGCTAAAGGCATGATGAAGGCGTTAAAAAAGCAAGGTTATGCAGTGGTGCTTATGCACTTTAGAAATTGCTCAACTGAAGTCAATCGCCTACCTCGCGCTTATCACAGCGGTGACACCGCCGATTTAGCCTTTTTTATAAATCACTTAAAGCTGCAATTTCCTGAGCGCACTATGGTCGCTGTAGGTTTTTCGTTAGGCGGTAACGTACTGGCCAAATACTTAGGTGAACAATCACAAGCATGCCCACTAAGTGCTGCAGCGGTGGTATCTGCTCCTTATGATTTGTCGTCATCAAGCGATGTTATTCGTAAAAGCTTAGGTAAAATTTACCAAAAATATCTGCTCGATCGCATGAAAAAATCAATGCAGCGAAAGCTACCACAAATTAAGCAGCAAATTTCATTAACGCCAAAACAGTTAATGAAAATTGACGATTTATTAGAGTTTGATAATCAGTTAACAGCCCCTCTGCATGGTTTTGAAAACGCACACGATTACTATCGCAAAGCCAGTGCAATGCCGTACTTAAAAGATATCGCTATACCTACACTTATTATTCATGCAAAAGACGACCCTATGCTCTCAATTAAGGCCGTACCAAGTAGGCAAGACGTAAGTGAGCATGTTACGCTGCGCATCTCTGACAAAGGCGGACACGTTGGTTTTATTAGCGGTAAAAATCCGTTTAAGCCTATATTTTGGTTAGAGAAAGCCGTGCCATGCTATTTTGGGCAACATGTTTTAGGCAACGCAAACAAAGAGCAATTATGATTATCCCTTTTGAACAACTCGATAAAGATACACTATACAACCTAATAGAAAGCTATGTGCTGCGCGAAGGCACCGATTATGGCGAAGTAGAAGCAAGCATCGAATCTAAAGTTAACCAAGTTAAGCTACAGCTTAAAAATGGCGAAGCAATGGTGTTTTTCTCAGAATTACATGAGTCAGTTACTATTATTTCTAAGGGCGAATTTAAAGCGCTGCAAAGTGAAGAGCATCAAGCAGAGGCGTTTGATTAAGGTGTAGTACTTGTAACTTTTGAATTGAACGTACACAATGGCTTTTTACCCAAAGAGCCAAAACATGATAAAACTCAGCACTCTAGTGGTAGCCATATCACTAGCTTTAACTAGCCAAGCCCAAGCAGAACCAACAATAACAGCATCTGGCAAGGCAATTAAACTCGCTAAAGACACCATTTTAATTGATACCCATATCGACGTACCTTATCGAATTCACGAAAGCTGGGTTGATGTAACTAAAGCGACAACTGATGGCGATTTTGACTACCCTCGCGCTGTAAAAGGCGGTTTAAACGCACCGTTTATGTCGATTTATATTCCTGCGCATTTGGAATTTGAAGGTAAAGGAAAAAGCTACCAGCTAGCCAATCAAATGATTGATAGTATGGAAGCCATAGCCCAGCGCGCGCCCGATAAGTTTGCTATTGCTAGCTCAAGTACTGATATAGAAGAGCAATTTAAACAAGGCAAGCTTTCTATAGCGATGGGTATGGAAAACGGCTCTCCTATTGAAGGGGATATGAAAAACCTTCAGCACTTTTACGACCGTGGCATTCGCTACATTACGCTAGCGCACTCGCAAAGCAACCATATTTCGGATTCGTCTTACGATATACGCCGTAAATGGAAAGGCTTGAGCCCATTTGGTAAAAAGCTTGTCACTGAAATGAATAATATTGGTATGCTAATCGACGTTTCGCATATTTCTGATGATGCGTTTTATCAGGTTATGGATCTATCTAAAACACCCGTAATTGCCTCACATTCATCACTTCGTAAATACACGCCTGGCTTTGAGCGTAATATGAATGACGATATGCTATTGGCACTTAAAGAAAATGGCGGCGTTATTCAAATTAACTTTGGCTCAAGCTTTGTTACCGCTAAAGCAGGCAGTTGGGGCAAGCAGTTAAAAAGCAAAAAAGAGTCCGTTAAAAAAGACGGCACTAAATTAAGCAAAGATTTTGATGCTGCATACCGTGCTAAAAACCCATACCCATTTGCAAGCCTTGAGCAAGTACTTGACCATATTGATCACGTAGTTGAGCTAATTGGTATTGATTATGTAGGTATTGGCTCTGATTATGATGGAGTTGGCGATTCATTACCTATCGGTTTAAAAGATGTATCTAGCTATCCTAATCTTGTTCAAGGTTTAATGGACAGAGATTACAGCGACAAAGATATTAAAAAGATTCTTAGCGGTAATTTATTAAGAGTTTTAAAACAAGCTGAAGAGTATGCGAAAAAGCATTAAAGCTTTTATCATATATTAGTAATTGGCTAAAAGACCAAGAGCTAACTCAATATAAGCACGGCCTAGCCGTGCTTTTTTTATATCTAAGAGCTCAGTTATTTTCAGCAACCTTTTTCCTCGGGTTTCGTAAAACTCAACCTAAGCTACGGCAATAAAGCTATACCTAGGAGCAAATCACTTTTCTTCAGGCATTAAAAAAGGCCACCTGAGTGACCTTTTTCTAACAATTAACTTTAACGTTAATTATTACGCTACGATAGTTGCTACAACACCAGCACCTACAGTACGACCACCTTCACGGATAGCAAAACGAAGACCTTCATCCATCGCGATTGGTGCGATTAGAGTTACTGTCATCTTGATGTTATCACCAGGCATTACCATTTCTACGCCATCTGGTAACTGTACGTCACCTGTTACGTCAGTTGTACGGAAGTAGAACTGTGGACGGTAACCTTTGAAGAATGGAGTATGACGACCACCTTCATCTTTCGAAAGTACGTATACTTCTGAAGTGAATGTAGTATGTGGGTTGATTGAACCAGGCTTAGCTAGTACTTGACCACGTTCAACGTCTTCACGTTTAGTACCACGTAGAAGTGCGCCGATGTTTTCGCCAGCACGACCTTCGTCTAGAAGCTTACGGAACATTTCAACACCAGTACAAGTAGAACGAGTTGTATCATTGATACCAACAATTTCTACTTCGTCATTGATGCGGATGATACCAGCTTCAACACGACCAGTTACAACAGTACCACGACCCTGGATTGAGAAAACGTCTTCGATAGGCATGATGAAAGGCTTATCGATGTCACGCTCTGGCTCTGGGATGTAAGTATCAAGTGCGTTTGCAAGCTCAACAATCTTATCTTCCCACTCTTTCTCGCCTTCTAACGCTTTAAGCGCAGAACCCGCGATTAGAGGTAAGTCATCACCTGGGAAATCGTATTCTGAAAGAAGTTCACGAACTTCCATTTCTACTAGTTCAAGTAGCTCTTCGTCATCTACCATGTCACATTTGTTCATGAACACGATGATGTAAGGAACGCCAACTTGACGAGAAAGAAGGATGTGCTCACGCGTTTGTGGCATAGGGCCATCAGTCGCAGCAACTACTAAGATCGCGCCGTCCATTTGAGCAGCACCAGTGATCATGTTTTTAACATAATCGGCGTGACCAGGACAATCTACGTGTGCGTAGTGACGTGAAGGAGTATCGTATTCAACGTGAGACGTTGAAATAGTGATACCACGTTCGCGCTCTTCTGGAGCGTTGTCGATTGATGCGAAATCTTTAGCAACACCGCCGTATACTTTTGCAAGTACGTTAGTGATTGCTGCAGTTAGTGTAGTTTTACCGTGGTCAACGTGGCCGATTGTACCAACGTTTACGTGCGGTTTTACGCGTTCAAACTTTTCTTTTGCCATGACGGAACCTATCAGTTTTGTGTATCTAAATTACATATGAAAATAATCCACCAGAGGTAGATTAAGTTAATTTTTTCAAATAGTATTTTCTGACAGATAAAGGAAGTAATCAAGGAGATTCTTAGGACTGGTGCTGATAGGCAGATTCGAACTGCCGACCTCACCCTTACCAAGGGTGCGCTCTACCAACTGAGCTATATCAGCAACACAAGAACTGGAGCGGGCAGCGGGAATCGAACCCGCATCATCAGCTTGGAAGGCTGAGGTAATAGCCATTATACGATGCCCGCATAAAAATCTGTTCTTAAACTACCTCTAACCGTCAAGAATAAAGTGGTGGAGGGAGCTGGATTCGAACCAGCGAAGGCTGAGCCGTCAGATTTACAGTCTGATCCCTTTGGCCGCTCGGGAACCCCTCCACGATAATTCTCTACTAATTCACTTCCGGTAAAAGGAAAGTGGTGCCGACTAACCGAGTCGAACGGTTGACCTACTGATTACAAGTCAGTTGCTCTACCAGCTGAGCTAAGTCGGCACTGCTTTAGTACGGGGCGAGATATTAGAGTAAGGTTTATTGGGATGCAACAATAAAATTAAAAAAAGTGTAAATTTTTAGTTTAAATGCTCAATATTCACGCGAAAACGCGTTTTTTGCACTTTTTTATACTGTTTCGGTTAATTCGTACCAATAATTCAATCCCTTCATTACGAGCAATGAATCAAAAATACTTCCTGCAAATTGCTGCTGCAATAGTGAGCCATAGCCACCAGCAAAAATAATTTGTGTTGCTTGTTCTGTTTTTTGAGCCGTTAAATTCAGCTTAGCTTGCTCAATTGCCCCGATGGTTGCCACTAAGGCACCATTTTTTAAACCATTTGGCGTGTTTTTACCCAATTCATTAGTAAACGGTGTTTTACCGTCATCAAAAACACGTTGGGTGTTTTGTGTAAGCGACGAGGTCATTAAATCAAGCCCGGGTAAAATCCAGCCACCTAAATGTAGGCCTTCACTATCGAGCACATCAATTGTTGTCGCAGTACCCGCATCAACAACAATACATGCTGTGTTTGGATATAACGTAAAGCCTGCAATAAGCGCAAGCCACCTGTCTATGCCTAAGTTACCCACATGCTCGTAAGCGCATACAAGATCTCCAAGCGTTTTGGTTACCTTGGCTTCAAAGCAAGTAATATTATTGCTAGCCGCTTGCGCGCGAATATCGTTTAGTAAATCACTGCGCCCTACGCACGCATAAATCACTTCAGTTATTTGTAACCAAGGCAGGTTATTTATATCTGCTGGTTGTGCTTGCTCGTTATGCCACAGCACAGCTTTTAGTGATGTATTTCCCACGTCGATCAGTAATCTCATACTTGCGCCTTTCTGAGGGATACTTCCCCACCGTAATAACTTTTTACTTCACCATCTTGGCGAATTCGTATTCCACCTTGAGGGTCAATACCTTCACATATTCCACGCCAGCTTCGGTGCCCTGTATTTAGCTCAACATAATCGCCAGCAAACGCATTAAGCGAATTCCATTGCTCATACATATCTTGTAAGCCAGTTTGACGATACTGCACTAAACGCTGCTCTAAATAATAAGTAAGTGACGCCACCAGCTGGTTTTTATCAAGCTTTTGAGTATGTTGATTTAAGTCGGTCCACGCTTGGTCTATATGTTGGCTAAAACTCTCAGGCATTTGTAAATTAATACCTATACCAATCACTAACTGACAAGGTCCTTGCGGTTGCCCATCTAATTCAACCAATACACCTGCAAGTTTTTGTTTATTTATATAAATATCGTTAGGCCATTTAAGCTCTACGTCAATTTGGTATAACGCTTTAATTGCATCATAAACAGCAAGGCCTACCGCAATTGATACACCCATTGCAGCTTGAAGCCCGTCATCTAAACGCCAAAAGTAACTGTAATACAAATTAGCGCCAAATGGGGATTGCCAAACACGGCCGCGTCGGCCGCGCCCTGCTTGCTGCATTTCAGCAACAATAACAGTGCCAGACTCAAGCGCTGTTTTAGCCTGTATACGGCGCATAAGCTCGCTGTTGGTCGAATCAATAATAGGGTGTACTTCTACATAGGCAGTATTAGCACCTAGCGCTTTGTAGTGCTGATCAATTTGTGTTTTATTTAAAAGGCCCACCTGACTATTCAAACAGTAGCCCTTGCCAGTCACTTTAAAAATATCCAAGCCCATTTCTTGTAACGTTTTGATATGTTTACTCACCGCAGCTCGGCTAATTCCTAGCTTTTCACCCAAGGCTTGGCCAGATACAAAGCCCCCTTGGTTAAGTGCATTTAAAATAGCGAGTTTGTTTCCATCAGGTGCTTTCATTGCTCAGGCTCCGCGTTAATATGGCATTCGCTGCGCGCATCTATTAAACGCACTTCGTGTTCTAGCATAATGCTGTAACGCGTATAAACCACTTGCTGAATGTGTTTAATCATTTTTATTAGGTCAATACCCTCACTATTTCCGTGATTAACAAGTACTAATGCTTGTTGTTGATGCACTTCTATACCAGCCTCACGGTGCCCTTTTAAACCACTTTTATCGATTAGCCAACCTGCTGCGACCTTGTGATGGCTTTGTCCATATTCGTAATGAGGTAAATCTGCAAATTCCTTTAATAGCTCAGCTAACTGCTGGTTGGTTATTATTGGGTTTTTAAAAAAGCTACCCGCATTGGCAAGTGTATGTGGGTTAGGTAATTTGCTATTGCGCGTTTTTATAACCTGATCGAATACTGCTTGCGGGGTAATGCTTGAGAGCTGCTGCAGGGGGCCATAACTTAATACTGGTTGCCATTTTTTTGGGAGCGCTAAATGCACTTGCGTGATCACCGCTTTATTTTTGAGAGCATTTTTAAATATTGAGTCTCTGTAAGCAAATTCACATTGCTCGTTATTTAGTGAGTGCATAGTTTTAGTGGTTATATCGAAGTATTCTACCAATTCAACAAATTTAGCTATCTCAACGCCATAAGCACCAATATTTTGTACCGGCGATGCGCCAACAGTGCCCGGTATAAGTGCTAGATTTTCAAGCCCGGGTATATTTTTCTCTAATAAATAACTGACTAGTTGATGCCAGTTTTCGCCTGCAGCAATACTTATTAGTGTGTCGCTCTCACGCTCGGTAATTTTAATGCCTTTTAAGGCTATTTTTATAACCGTACCCATGTAGTCATTTAAAAATACGGTATTACTGCCCTCGCCTAGCAAACAAAACGGTGCACTAAAACTTTGCGTTTTAAGTTGCTCAAGCTGAGTAATTTCAACAAAATTTTGGCATTGGCTGTTTAATGCGAATGTATGTAATGAGTGTAATGAATGCGCCACAAAGCTCTCTAAAAATACCGGTAACTAATCGCAATAGTTTACCTCATCGTCGCAAATGTGGCACTAGATTGTAAAAATCACTCAACCCGCCGTGTCAATCGTGATATAAAACCAGCACTTTTTTATTTGTGTTCAGAGTAATGATGAAAATTAAACCTCTTTTTTTAAGCCTCGCTATGGCGGGTATGTGTTCGCAAGCAATGGCTAATGCGATTGACCAAAACTCGTATGCTAACCTTGATGATGTTGTTACTACTCACTTAAACCTTGATTTAGATGTCGATTTTGCCGACAAGCAGTTAGAAGGTTTTGTAGAGCATACTCTTCAGTGGAACAACAGCAAAAGTAGAACTCTCGTACTTGATACCCGCGACTTAGACATTGATAAAGTAATGTACAAAGATCAAAGCGGTAACTGGAAAAAAGCGACTTTTGATTTAGCTAAGCGAGATGATGTTAAAGGCTCAAAGCTTACCATTGTGTTTAAAAACCAAGCTGAGGTAGTTCGTATTTACTACAACAGCCGTCCTGAAGCATCTGGCCTGCAGTGGTTAACACCAGAGCAAACGGCAAGTAAAACGCACCCATTCATGTACAGCCAATCGCAAGCAATTCATGCGCGTAGTTGGATCCCAGTGCAAGATACACCCGCAATGCGTGTAACTTACTCTGCACGAATTCATACACCAAAAGATATACGTGCTGTAATGAGTGCTGATAACAAAGATGCGCTTTATAAAGATGGCGACTACATTTTTGATATGCCGCAAGCAATTTCACCTTACCTAATTGCTATTGGCGCAGGTAACTTAGAATTTAAAGCAATGTCGCATCAAACGGGCATATTTGCTGAGCCTACTATTTTAGATGCCTCAGTTGCTGAGTTTGACGACACCCAAGCCATGATCGACAAAACAAACGCTATGTACGGCGAATATGCATGGGGTCGTTACGACTTATTAATGCTACCGCCTAGCTTTCCGTTTGGTGGCATGGAAAATCCACGCTTATCATTTATAACCCCAACGGTTGTTGCCGGTGATAAAAGCTTAGTGAACCTTATTGCCCATGAGCTTGCTCATTCTTGGTCAGGTAACTTAGTAACTAACGCAACGTGGGAAGATTTATGGTTAAACGAAGGTTTTACCTCGTACGTTGAAAACCGCATTATGGAAGAAGTATTTGGTCATGACCGTGCGGTTATGGAACAAGCACTTGATTCAGCGTCTTTACGCGCACAAATTAAAACAATTGATGCACCAGATACACGCCTTAATTTAAAACTTAATGGCCGCGACCCAGACGATGCGTTTAGCTCAGTGCCTTACACTAAAGGTCAGTTATTTTTAATCTATCTAGAAAACAAATATGGCCGCGATAAGTTTGACCCGTTTGTAAAAGCATACTTTAAAGAATTTTCGTTTAAATCACTTACTACCGCGCAATTTGTTACTTACTTAAAAGCTAACTTAATTGAGAAGTACCCTGGTGTTGTAAGTATGGATAAAGTAAACGAATGGATTTTTGAGCCTGGCTTACCAAGTGATGCGCCAAACCCTACTTCTGATGCATTTGATAAAGTAGATACTGCAACAGCAGCATGGTTGAAAGGCGACACAACAGCAGCTCAACTACCAACGGCTGATTGGTCTGTGCATGAGTGGCTACACTTTTTAAATAACTTACCACGCGATTTAAGCATAGAGAAAATGAGCGAGCTTGATAGTGAATTTAACCTAACGCAATCAACTAACGCTGAACGTGCGTTTGCTTGGTTTATGCTAGCAGTAGGTAATGGTTATCAACCAATTTATCCTGCGCTTAATAAGCACTTATCAGGTATTGGCCGTCGTAAGTTAATTGTGCCGTTATATAAATCACTTATCACTAACGGTAAAAAAGACTGGGCACAAAGCGTGTACTTAAAAGCACGCCCTGGGTATCACCCTCTTGCGCAAGGTACTATTGACGCATTATTTGAATAAATAGCGTTAACTAGAAACTAAAAAGGGCCAAATTTGGCCCTTTTTGTTTTTCTGTTATTTTACTTTGTTACTTTTTCTAAAAAAGCTTTACGCTCTGTAGTTGTAGCTTGTTGCCACCAAAAATCAAGCATTTGCGGCGCACTTGGCATTCCTTTACCTGTAATTGGTGCTATCGGCTTTATTGGCTGACTAGGACGTGAAGGTCCTGCAGGCATTGTATTTTGCATTACCGGTTTATTGCTTGCTAGCTGCGTGTTAGAAATAACACTTAAAGGCTTAGCAACAGCGCTACTTTTTGCTTTTAAACTAACTTGTGGTGCTTCTGCAAATACTTTTGCAGATACTGAATTTTCAGCACGATTAAACACTAAGGTATAATCTTTACCTGCTTCAACAGTTACACTTACCCAAAATGGTTCCGACTCCACAACTTCATGCGTGTCATAATCATCTTCATATAAATCGGTGTACTTTAGCCTAAGCTGATAAGTTCCGGGAGCAAGCTCTACATCATCAATACGACTAAACAAAGAGCTTTCTAGCATTTTATCGCCCACTTGCAGTGGTACAAATTCTTCTGGAAAGTGAATATTCTCAGCATTAGCCGAAAAACTAAGTAGTAATGCAACTGCACTACTTATTAAAATTGGTTTAAGCATATCAACTCCTTTATTTGATTTCAGTTTGACACTGCTTTGAAAGTTTGTCATTAGTGAGCTTAAAATTCACAACACTTAATTAGGAACACACTATGAGCCAAGAAACTATTTTTACCAAAATCATTAATCGTGAAATTCCAGCAGATATTATTTACGAAGATGAAAACACTCTCGCATTTAAAGATATAAACCCACAAGCGCCATTTCATGTGTTAATTATCCCAAAAAAAGCAATTGCTACTATAAATGATATAAATCCTGAAAACTCACATTTAGTAGGCAACTTATACGTAGTTGCAGCTAAATTAGCTAAGCAACATAATTTTGCTGAGGACGGATACCGCGTAGTTATGAACTGTAACGAACATGGTGGGCAAACTGTTTATCACATACATTTACACATGCTTGGCGGTAAAGAAATGGGCTGGCCACCTTATCAAAATGTAAAAAAAGTAAAATAATTAAAAGTTTTTATTAAATTGTTCCACTCAATTAATTAGTTACAAATGTTATAATTTTCATAGTTATAAAGAATAAATAGTTACTTATTTGCAACATTTTGTGTTTAAATAATCGTAATATCGTATTTGTTATTGAGTACATCAGCGATTTTCTAATACAAAAGGTGTGGAAGTCGTGGTAAACTTAGTCAGTCAGCTTTATAAAAGAGTATAAAAAACATGAGCAGTTCAGCCTTTTTGTTATTAGATCAAGAGCCAATTAACACTATTGGTATTAACGTTTTAGAACCTTTGTTAAAAACGCAAGGCCTTGACGTAACCACAGGTACTAATATTTTAGACATACCTGAAGGGACTCGACTTTTGTTTATTGAAACATCAAGCAAGGATGCATGGGGAAAACTAAAAGAACAACTAGTAAACCTACGTATTAAATGCGATATCATATTATTTAATTTAGACGAAAACCCTGAGCTTGCTAATCGTGCATTGTTAAGCGGTATTCGTGGCGTATTTTACACAACAGATAACGCCGATGTATTAATGAAAGGTATTCGCTTACTACTTGAAGATCAACTTTGGTACCGTCGCGATATTATGTGTAATGCATTAAATCGTATGCTGCAATTTAATAAAGATGCGCTGCATAAACTAACCGAAGGTGATATTGAGCCTGTTAAACTTACTAAGCGAGAAAAAGCAATAATCTCACTAATGAGTAAAGGTTCGAAAAATAAAGAGATCGCAGAAGATTTAAGTATTAGTCCACATACTGTTAAAACACATTTATACAGCGCATTTAGAAAAACCAAATGTCGTAACCGTATTGAACTTCTATCGTGGGCACAACAAAATATCCCTGATGAAATTCGTTAATCAAATATTTAGTTTAAATTTAAAAGCAGACACTTAGGTGTCTGTTTTTGTATGTGCTATACACTTATTTAATACCAATTAGCTTAATTAAGTAATCTGTTTTGAGGATTGGTATAAGTGTATACTTTTGATAACCTTAGTTTAATAGCTACTTTGCTGGAATATTAATGCTCGACTCCTTCACTCTTTATTTTGCCAGCATCGCCATCATGGTCGTAATGACCTTACTTAACTTTTTGACATGGCGAACAAACAAACAAATATCGGGCACGCTGCTATACATTTTCTATCCCATATTGCTATTAGGCTCTGTTATTGGCTTTACTCTTGTTGGTGATACACATAATTTAGTAATTATTAGCGCTGCCAGTAGCATGATGTTTGCCGCATCAATAGTACACTGCCTTTCACTTAGTCAGTTTTTAAATTATCGCGGTATTGGTTTTAAATTACTCTGCTCAGTGACCGCTTTTTGCACTGTAATGCTTGGCTATTACACCTTTTTTGACCCATCTTTACACGAAAGAGTGATTGCATCCGATATACAACACATAGCAGAAGCCGGTTTTTTACTGTTTATATTTATCAAGTGTGCACGCAAACCCTATCCTAATGGCAGTATTGTATACATAACCATTTTAACGCTTGTTGCTTTAAGCTTTATTGGCCGCTCGTTATTTATGGATAACATTGAACAAAAAAATCTTTTAGTAAACGGCTGGTTTAGCTCTTTGCTATTTTTAAATGGCGTAATTGCTCCCATGTTTTATGCTGCAGGTATGGCGTTATTATGTAATGAGCGCAGAGAGCAGCACCTCAATAAATTAGCCGATAAAGCACAAAAAGATTTAGAAATACGCGGGCTCTTTTTATCAACTATAAGCCACGAAATTCGCACCCCGCTAAACGGTATTTTAGGCAGCGCCCAACTTGTTATGAACCAAACAAGTGATACCCGCAATAAAGCCTATTGCGAAGCGATTATAAATTCTGCCGAATCACTTAACTTATTGGTAGATAAGGTCCTTGATTACGCGAGCCTAGATCAAAGTGACGAAGCGCTTTACGAAGAAGATGTAGAGTTTAAAACATGGCTTAATAATTTATGCTTATTACTAAGCCCTCTCGCCGAGCAAAAGCAACTCAAGTTTGAACTAATATGTAATATTCCTGAGCAAGCCTGTTATTACTGCGACCAGCAAAAACTTAGGCAAATAATTATTAATTTAGTAGGTAATGCCATTAAGTTTACAGACCACGGAACCGTTAAAATTCAGGTTGATTTAGTATTAGAAAAACAACTTGAGCACACTATAAAAATTAGTGTCAAAGATTCAGGGCCAGGTATAGAAAATGATGAGATAGCCTACTTAACAGAACCTTATGTACAAAGTAGCGCAGGAAAAGAAAAAGGCGGAACTGGCCTTGGCTTAGCTATTACCAGTCGCCTGCTTGAAAAGCTCAGTAGCCGACTCGAAATAGCCAGCCAGCTTGGTACTGGTAGTGTATTTAGCTTTACCGTTACTTTTACTTTAGGTGAATTAAGCCTTGTAGAGCAGCGCCATCAAACTAAAGATTACTTAACAGGTCTTGATGTACTACTGGTTGAAGATTTAGATTTAAATCAAAAAATTGCTATAGAATTTATGGCCGACGATGAGCACAAAATTAAGCTCGCAAAAGATGGGAAAAGCGCCATAGAGCTCATGCAAGCTCACCACTTCGATGTTGTTTTGCTTGATATGAACCTACCTGATTTAACAGGCCAAGAAGTACTTAAACGTCTAAAACGCATTGATCATAAAAATCAACGAACTCCAGTACTCGCATTTACTGCAAGCCTTAGCCCTGACGAAGTAAAAGAATATTTAGAATTAGGAATAAAAGACATTGTAGGCAAGCCTATTAAGCACGAAAAGCTTCGCCAAGCACTTAGCGACTCTCAATCTAATCAAACTGCGAGTATTGCAGTAGAACTTATTGATACCTTGTATGACAAAACAGCGGCCGAAACACTCACCAGCTCATTTAGTGAAGATGAAGTATCGTCGATTTATAATGAGTTTGTGCTCTCGGCGCGTAACAAGCTAATTCGCTGTCAAAAGCTTATTGACCAACAACCAGAGCAATGCATTAAGCTTTTACATCGCCAAGCAAGTACCGCTCTGCAACTTGGTTTTAATCGCTATGGTATTGAGCTTAAAAAAATAGAACGTCGTTTACTCGATAAAAAGCCACACAACGATATGCTTGATGAAGCGTTAGATCTGTGGCAACGCAGCTTAGAGCAATATTTAAAGTTTGTGCGCGGGCAGTTAGAGTGAAATTAAAAAAGCGTTAAGGTTTTTTAAATTTTACTTTAAGTTAATCAAATCTCGCTACCTCTTCAAAGTTAAGACCTGTGAAACCATGTGCTCGCAAGGCACAAAAGAGGTTTAAAGTAATATCTTTATCATTTACACGAGAGTCAAAAACGTAAGTGCCTTCAAATCGGTCTTCTGGCATTTTAAATATGCAGCTATGCTTTGGTAGTTTTTCTTTTTTGAACACCGCTTTTTGTAATCCGATATTTAAACTTGGCAGCATAAAAGTACTCATCTCAACATTTAATATACCCTCTATTTTTCGAGTGACATTATAAAAGTACCAGTTGTCATCACCTACATAGAAAGGAAGTAACTCTCCCGAATCTTCGAAAAGTTCAGCTAACTCATTTGCAACATGATCCCTTATAGCAAGGCCTTGTAAATTAATTGCAGTGAAATCACCTAGGGGTGTCTCTTTTTCATTATTATAATGGGCACTAAAATTTATCAGTGTAGACTCTTTTGATGAACCATCAGGCTTCCATAGGTCAGGTTCACATAAAGCTTCGCTATCAGGAAATATGACTCTGAAATGATTAACATCCGTCGTTATTTTATAAATTATTTTACTCATTAATATTGAAACGTCCTTTTTGGCATGGATCTGATTTTTTAACCCCTTCCATATTTATCATCAAATCGCTCTATATCGCTTTCATCAAGTACAGCACCGGTTTGCACTTCAATAACTATTAACGGCTCTTTTTGATTATTAGCCAAGCTATGAATTTGTTTTGCGGCGATATAACACGATTGGTCATGCGTTAGCGTATACGCTTGCTCATTAATACATACATTTGCAATACCCGAAACCACCACCCAATGTTCAGCGCGATGCTGATGGCGCTGCGTCGAAAGCTTAGCACCGCTGTTAACAGTAATTTTTTTAACTTTAAAGCCAGTGCCTTCAACCAAAGTACGGTAATTCCCCCATGGGCGAAAAACCACTTGATGATGATTAAGTTTATCAGCCTGTGTTGTAGCAATTTTCTTAAGCAACAAAGGCAGAGAATCTAGCTCATTTTGGTTTGCAATTAACGTGGCATCATGAGTATGAATAATTGCTAAATTGCTTACTCCAAGCGTGGCAATAGTGTGTTCAGCCTCGTTAATAACTAAGTTATTAGTACTTTTTTGAGCCATATAATTAGCATTTAAACTATTACCGTTTTCATCTTTTTTTGTAAGCGTATCAAGGGATGAAAAACTACCTACATCACTCCATTTTAAATCAACAGGCATAACAACTACGTTATTACTGCGCTCTAAAATGGCGTAATCAATTGAATCGCTTGGGCAGTGTTCAAGCGCACTGTTGCTTGGGCGGGTAAACCCTAAATCTTTAGTAAATTGCGCCGCTGCAGCGACACTCGTTGCTATTTTTGGCGCAAACCGCTCGAGCTCTTTTAAATAGGCTGCAGGGGTAAATAAAAACATGCCGCTATTCCAGCTATAACCACCTTGAGCTAAATAACGGTTCGCTGTATCTAAGTCAGGCTTTTCTTTAAATTGAGCAACATCGTAACAACCAGTTCCAACAATAGCCGCGCCTTGTTTTATATAACCATAACCAGTATGCGGCTCTGTAGGAGTAATAGAAAATGTAACTAGCTTTCCTTGCTCAGCAAGTTTTACAGCTTCAGGGAGCTTAGCTGTTAATACATCAAAGTTTTTAATATGATGATCGGCAGGCATCACTAATAGCGGACCGGTAATCCCATTTTGCAGTGCATAGTGGGCGGCTAATGCGATGGCAGGCGCGGTATTTTTACCTTTGGGTTCGAGCAATAATGCACTAGGAGTTGAGCTTGCAGCTTGCTCGGCGGCAATAAATCGGTGCTGCTCATTACACACTAAAATAGCATTATCAAACAACTCATTAGAAACACGCGCCAACGTACTTTGTAGCAATGACGTGTTTTCATTTAGTAGTGGTAAAAATTGTTTAGGCATTGCTTGGCGAGAAAGCGGCCACAAGCGAGAGCCTATGCCACCAGCTAAAATTACAGGAGTGATTAAAGTGTTCATAATGTATATTAGCCGCCAACAAAAATATCAGCGACTATTTTAACACTTTATTAGCTCTGCGCTAAATTAACCTGTCTATATTAATGTAAAAGGGTCTGCATCTAAATAGGTAGGAAACGTTGCTTTAAACTCATCCAGTGGTGCTTTTTCAAGTGTTATAGTAACTAGCTGCTCAGTGTTATCTTGCGCTTTAGTTAAGGCATCGCCTTTAAAGTCGTATACCGCTGTACCGCCATTGTGCGAGGCACCATTACCGTCTTCCCCCACGCGATTAACGCCTACTACGTAGCATAGGTTTTCCATTGCACGCGCCATAAGTAACGTATCCCAAATATGGCGGCGTACAGCAGGCCAATTTGCTACGTTTATCATTACATCGTAGTCGTTATTATTGCGTTGAAATACCGGAAAACGCAGGTCATAACATACTTGCGGTAATAGTTTAAAACCATTGATTTCAAAAACTTTGCGCGCTTGCCCTGCTACAACGTAGTCGCCCTCACTGCCTAAGCGAAATAAATGGCGCTTATCGTAATAACTCACCTCTCCATCGGGTTTTACCCAATAAAACCGATTTGCTTTTTTATCGCCTTGTGCAACAAGTACCGAACCCGCAATAACCGCATTATGTTTATGAGCCTGCGCTTTTAACCAAGTCAGTACTTTACCATTTTCGGGCTCTGCACAATCTAAATTAATAGCAAAGCCAGTCGAGAATGTTTCTGGCAGTAAAATAAGATCGGGCTGATGCGTAATTGCGTCAAGCTGTTTATTAAACATGGCTAAATTAGCGTCTTTATCAAGCCAATAAAGCGAGCTTTGCAATGCTGTAATGGTTAAAGTTGACATAATATTTGCGCAGCCTCTATGAGAGTGTTGTCGTTTTTAGCAAAGCATAAGCGAATTACTTTATCGGTTGGTGGTTTTTGATAAAACACACTTAACGGAATAGCCGCCACACCTGCTTGCTCAACTAACCAATGGCAAAATTCAACATCGTTTAAATCCGATACATCACTGTAATCTAATAATAAAAAGTAAGTGCCTTGGCTAGGTAAAATTTTAAAACGACTATTACTTAAATGGCTCGCTAATAAGTCGCGTTTTTGCTGATAAAACCCACTTAGCTCATCTATATGCTCGCCTTGCTGCTCGAGCATATCGGCAAGCGCATGCTGTGCGGGGGTAAAACTTGAAAACGTAACGTACTGATGAATTTTTCTAAATTCGACAGCTAAATCGGCAGGTGCAATACAGTAACCCATTTTCCAGCCCGTACTGTGAAACGTTTTACCAAAACTCGATACAACAAAGCTTTTGGCAAATAATTCATCATCGCGTAATACGCTTAAATGTGGTTGTTCATCAAACGTAATGTGCTCATATACCTCGTCGCTTATTACATACAAATTGTGAGTACCAACTAACTCTTTAAGCTCTTTTATATCTTGTGGCTGTAATATTTTACCGCTTGGGTTATGAGGCGTATTTATAATAATTGCACGGGTATTTTTAGTAATTACTTGGCTCACTACTTGCCAATCAATAGTGTAATTTGGCGCACTTAAAGCAATGTGTACCGACTTTCCACCAGCGAGTTCAATTGCGGGTTGGTAGGAGTCATATGCAGGGTCAAATACAATCACTTCATCACTGGGGCGCACGATTGTTTGAATAGCCACAAACAATGCCTCTGTTGCACCTGAGGTAACAGTAACTTGATCAGCTGCGTTTATAGCAGCTGCATATTTACGCTTTGCTAAATCAGCAATTTGTTGCTGTAATCGTGGTACACCACTTGAAGGTGAATATTGATTAACGCCCTGCTGCACATAATAATTTAACTGCGTTTTTAAAAGATCAGGAGCATCAAACTCAGGAAAGCCTTGAGAGAGATTAATTGCCGAAAACTCATTAGCCAACCCACTCATTTGGCTAAATATACTAACGCCTAAATTTGGTAATTTACTTTCAAACACGTGATGCCCTTAATGATGGTTTTGCGCTTACAGCGATGCTATCATTGCTTAAAACAGAAGTATAGCCGTCTAAAAACAATTAACTTTACGCTCATTAGTGAGGAATGTATGCAAAACAATACCGCTATTTCACAACTTATTGAAGCCGGAAAATGGGTTAGCCAAAAAGGCTGGGTACCCGCAACAGGTGGAAATTTTTCAGCTCGTACTAGCACTGGCTTTGTTGTTACGGCAAGTGGGCACGATAAAGGCTCACTTACGCAAGAGCATTTTTTGCAATTAGACCACCAAGGCGAGCGCCTAGCAGGAGCTGTAAAGCCATCGGCAGAAACACAATTACACCTAAGTTTGTATCAGCTTATACCTGATGCACAGTGTGTTTTGCATACTCACTCTGTAGCCGCCACCGTACTGTCGCAAATTACCCAAAGGCATCAGCTTGATTTAACAGGCTATGAAATGCAAAAAGCACTGAGCGGCTTTACTTCGCATTTAGAAACGCTGAGCATTCCTATTTTCGATAACGATCAAGATATTGACCGATTAAGCCTGCTGGTCAGTGACCATCATTTACATACGCCGATAGAGCACGGCGTACTGATACGTGGTCATGGCTTATATGCAGTAGGGCGTAATATTGATGAAGTTCGTCGCCACCTAGAAGCCTTAGAGTTTTTATTTAGTTGCGAACTAGAGCGCCTGAAAATAATCGGTATTCAAGCGGGAGTAACTAAATGATTAAAGCCATTTTAACCGACATCGAAGGCACAATAACCCGCATCTCGTTTGTTAAAGAGGTGTTGTTTCCTTACGCGGCAAAGCAGTTACCTACCTTTGTACGTGCCAATGCTGATAAGCCTGATGTAGCCGAGCAAATTAGTGCCGTGAAAGCCCTTGTCGAAAAGCCAAACGCCGATATAGAAGAAGTCATTAGCACTTTACTTACCTGGATTGATGAAGATAAAAAAATCACTCCACTTAAGCAGTTACAAGGCTTAATTTGGCAAACAGGGTATGAACACGGTGATTTTAAAGGTCATTTATACCCAGATGCATTTGATTTTTTACAAGCTCAACACAACAACGATATTACTTTGTATGTGTACTCGTCAGGGTCGGTAAAAGCGCAGCAGCTACTTTTTAAATACAGTGATTATGGCGACATTAGCAGCTTGTTTACTGACTTTTTTGACACCAAAGTTGGCGCAAAACAAGAACAAACAGCCTATAACACTATTGTTAAGCTATTACCGTTTAAAGCAGCAGAAATACTCTTTTTAAGTGATGTAGCCGGTGAACTTGATGCCGCGCAAGCTGCAGGCTTAAAAACACTACATTTAATTCGTGATGGGCAAGCAAGCACTAAAGCACACCCTTATATTAATGACTTTAGCCAATTTAAATTGGGGCAATTAGTATGAGCCAATTAACAGTGTATGCCGACAACAATGCAAACAAAGCACTTGTAAACACATCAAATGCTGATGATATTGCAAAGCAACTAGCTAAAGTAAACGTACGTTTTGAACAGTGGCAAACAAATGCAGATATTAATGAGCACACCACCCATGAGCAAATTATTAGTGCGTACAAAAGCGATATAGATCGGTTAAAAATCGAAAATGGCTATCAAACAGTAGACGTTATATCTCTAGCTAAAGGCAATCCTGCCGCTTCAGAGCTACGCAAAAAGTTTTTATTTGAACATACTCATAATGAAGACGAAGTGCGTTTTTTTGTAAAAGGCCAAGGGCTATTTTGCCTGCATTTAGGCAATAAGGTTTATCAGGTACTTTGCCAACAAGGCGATTTAATTTCAGTACCTGAACTTACCCCGCATTGGTTTGATATGGGAAGCGACCCTGAGTTTACTGCCATTCGCTTATTTAGCAATACAGAGGGCTGGGTAGCAAAAAGTACTGACTCGTCTATTGCAGAGCAATTTCCGCTATTATCGTAAGTTAGTCATTCAAAACCTTGGTCCACACTAATAAACATAACGTGGACCAAAAATATCGCGAAGTTACTTAAGCTTTATGAGATCGCCATTTTCTACCTGACTTTGGTTATACACACCCGTATCTAACACCCACCCTGTGACCAGCTTTGCCGGCGTTATATCAAATGCAGGGTTATATACATTAGCATTGGTGGGCGCCCATAAAGCTTCGCCAAAGCTACCGCTAACTCCGCGCACTTCTTGAGGATTACGTTGCTCTATTTCTATATCATCACCACACGCGGTGTTGGTATCAAGCGTCGTAATAGGCGCGACCACATAAAATGGAATGTTATGAAAATACGCAAGTACGGCTAAATTATAGGTGCCCACTTTATTAGCAAAATCACCATTGGCAGCAATACGATCAGCCCCTACCACTATTTTATCTACTTTACCTGCAGCCATTAAACTTGCCGCCATATTATCGCAAATTAATGTGTAAGGTATTTTCCAGCGCTCAAGCTCAAAGGCAGTTAAGCGACCGCCTTGTAATAATGGCCGTGTTTCATCAACCCACACATGTACGTTGCCATGTTTTTGCTGCGCTTTATAGATAACACCTAGTGCAGTACCAATACCAGCGGTTGCAAGCGCCCCTGTATTACAATGAGTTAATACATTGTCGCCACTATTTATAAGTTCGGCGCCACGGTTTGCCATTCGCTCACACAGCTCAATATCTTCAATAAACAACCGCTCGGCTGTGGTAACAATACTGGCAACATAATCGCTTTGCGTTAAAGCTTTACGCAATGCCGCCATACAATGCATTAAATTAACCGCCGTTGGGCGAGTGGCTTCTAGCTCATTGATTGCTTTTTCAAGCTCACTTTTAACTACCCCTTGCTCAGCTAAATACGCCACTAGCAAGCTCGCGCTTAAACCAATAAGTGGAGCTCCACGTACTTTTAAACTAATGATCAGCTCTTTCATGGTTTCTACATCATGGCATTGATGCCATACCTGCTGGTGAGGTAGTAAATATTGGTCGAGCACACTAAGCGACCCGTTTTCATATTTTAAACTGCTTGCGATTAAATTTTGCATAATGCTTAAGGTATTAAAAATACGTAACGTTATTTTACACCACTTTGAATAACTCTCAAGTTAGACTTATAGACATCTAAACATTTAAAGGTATAGAATGCTTAAAAGCTGATTTTTGAGATTTAAACCATGACTAACTATGTTGCTTTTAACGCACAGCGCGCTATCGATTACGTATCGACATTAATTGAATCTAAACAATGTAATTTTTTTGCTCAAGGACAAACCTTATCGGCATATGAGTTTGGCGATGGCAATCTTAATTTGGTATTTAGAATTACTGATGAGCAAAACAATAGCGTTATTTTGAAGCAAGCTCTGCCTTACGCGCGTTGTGTGGGCGAGTCGTGGCCATTAACACTTGATAGAGCTCGTATAGAAGCGCAAGTTTTGCTTAATCATGGCGCTATTTGCCCAACTTATACTGCTAGGGTTTTACATTATAGTGAAATGCAAGCGCTGACTATTTTAGAGGATTTAGGTAATTTACAAATACTGCGCACTGCACAAAATAATGCGGAGCAATTTCCTAAATTGGCGCAGCATGTAGCGACCTACTTAAGCCATACTGGCTTTTATAATTCAGATTTTTATTTAACCGCACAAACTAAAAAAGCACTCGTTAGTCAATTTACTAATCCTGAGCTCTGCCAAATCACTGAAGACTTATTTTTTAGCGATCCGTACATTGAGCACGAACGCAATAACTACCCAAAGCAACTACAAAACGAAGTTGATGCAATACACAAAAACAGCGTATTAAAGTTAGAAATAGCAAAACTAAAAGCTAATTTTTTATCTAACCCGCAAACATTACTTCATGGTGACATGCACAGCGGTAGCATTTTTGTTGATTGTAATAATACAAAGATGATTGACCCAGAGTTTGGTTTTTTTGGACCTGCTGGGTTCGATATTGGCTCTTTTATTGGCAATTTACTTTTAAATTACTGCGCACAATACGGGCATATTGAAGATTTTGTGGCTCGTCGTAATTACCAAACCCACTTATTAAGCACCCTTGTTGAATGCTATACCTTATTTGAACAGCATTGGCTTACGCTTATAAATGAGCACACTACTGAAGGTGCGCTAAAGGTTACAGGCTACGGTGAATACTTTATAAAGGGCGTATTACAAGACGCCATTGGCTACTGTGGTGCTGAGTTAATTAGGCGCACCATAGGGCTCGCACATGTAACCGATATAGATAGCATAAATGATGAGAAAGCGCGTCTTATAGTGCAAAAACAAACATTAGCACTAGGCGAGCAACTTATTTTGAATGCCCAAACATGCGACAACAAAGAAGCATTTTTTAGTTTATTAATAAGCCAATTAAACTAAAAAACATTAAAAAGGCGCTATTAGCGCCTTTTTTAGTTAGTTAAAAACTTACTTATAGTTTTCGTAAATTTTATCGAGCGGTTCTGATAAACCACTTTCTTGCACTATACGTACATGTTCACGTTTTAATTCGCGTGCACTAGTCACACCACAAGAATGAGCTATTAGCCCAGCTCCGTAATGAATGTATTTATTATAGTTAGCTACTCGCTGCGCTTTATCAGCTACATTTAAACCACGTTGCAAACGCTCGTTATGCGTAGTGATACCCGTCGGACAGGTATCTTTATTACATTGCATTGCCTGAATACAGCCCAGTGCAAACATATGCCCCCGAGCCGATACAACAAAATCAGCACCGAGCGCTAACGCCCAAGCAACCTTTGAAGGAACAATTAATTTACCTGAGGCGATTATTTTAATACGATCTCGCAGCCCATGTTTTTCAAGCATGTTAACTACAAGCGGTAAACTTTCGCGCAGTGGTAAACCCACCGAATCCATAAGCGGTTGTGGTGCTGCGCCCGTACCACCATCAGCACTATCTATGGTAATAAAGTCAGGTGCAGACTCTATACCACGGTGGTTTATTTCAGCGAACAACGTTTCTAACCATCCGTAAGCACCAATTACCGCTTTAAAGCCTGTAGGCTTTCCTGTCGCGTTACGTACAGTGGCAATCATATCGAGAATATCGGCTGGGTTTTTAATTTCAGGATGACCATTGGGGCTAATAGAATCTTGCCCTTCTGGTATACCCCTAATTTTAGCTATTTCGGCGTTGACTTTGCGCCCTGGTAACATACCACCTTTACCTGGTTTTGCGCCTTGGCTCATTTTAAGTTCAAACATTTTTACTTGTTCGTGAGCCGCTATTTCTTTAAGTTTTTCAGTACTTAAATTACCGTGCTCGTCTCGTGCACCATATTTAGCGGTACCAATTTGGAAAACAATATCAGCCCCCCCTTCTAAGTGATAAGGGCTTAACCCCCCTTCACCGGTGTTCATCCAACAACCTGCTAGTTTTGCCCCTTTTGATAAGGCTCGTACAGCTGGCTTTGAAAGCGCACCAAAACTCATACCAGATACATTGAATAACGAGTTGGTTGTGTAAGGTGTTTTACAGTATGGACCCAAAGTAACATTGCTCGGGTCGAGTGCTTCTTCATCTAAAGTAGGAAAAGCACAGTTCATAAACATAACCGTACCTGTTACTTCTAAGCTTTGCGTAGAACCAAACGCAGCTGTACGGTCAACATCTTTTGCTGCACGATAAACCCAGCTTCGCTCTGCGCGGTTAAACGGCATTTCTTCTCTATCTTGAGCAAAAAAGTACTGTCTAAAAAACTCCCCTTGGCGTTCAAAAAAATATCGAAAGCGACCAATAACAGGGTAATTACGTCTAATAGCATGCTTTGTTTGCGTTACATCTCGAATATAAAAAATAATAACAGTAAGCACAACGAACCCGAGTACAACTATAAACATACTTGCAAATATATCGATACTAAACATTATAAAATTGCTCATTTATGACCCTTGGTGATTTTTAAAATAATACCTAATAAATACTGACCGTTTTAATGAACTAAATGGCTCATTATATTTACTAACTTGCTTGCTTAAAATAACAAATACAAACACTTACCAACAAACTAGTAACTTAAATAGCTATAAAAACAACTCAGTACCCATTTTTTAAAATTATACTTATTTACTTTCCAGCTTAACTGATTCATTTTTTATATACATGCGTACTTGTGTTTCTAGCACTGATAAAGGCACTGAACCATGACGTAATATTTGATGATGAAATTCACGAATATCAAAGTTTTTTCCTAGCGCTTGCTCTGCCTCAGCGCGTAAACGCTTAATAGTTAGCTCACCTATTTTGTACGAAAGCGCCTGTGCAGGCCATGTAATATAACGATCGGTTTCGGTTTTAACGTTATGCAACGAAAGCGCTGTATTTTCGCTCATAAAGTTCATGGCACGCTCGCGACTCCAGCCATACGTATGCATACCTGTATCAACAACTAAACGCGCTGCTCGCCACATTTCATACGTCAAACGACCAAAACGGCTATATGGGTCTTGGTAAAAGCCTGCTTCTAAACCTAAATATTCAGAGTAAAGCCCCCAACCTTCGCCAAATGCCGAAAGGTAAGCATCACGACGATAGCTCGGCAGATTTTCAAGCTCTGCATTAAGTGATATCTGTAAATGATGACCTGGCACTGCTTCGTGCAGCGTTAATGCTTCCAAAACATACAAAGGACGCTTATCTAAAGCGTAAGTATTTACCCAATAATACCCTGCTTCATCATCTCGATTAGAGCCTGAATATCGACCGGTTGTGTATTTAGGTGCAATACTGGCCGGTACAGGTGCTACACCATAAGGTTTGCGCGGTAAGGTATGAAATAACTTAGGCAGTTGTGCATCCATTTTTTTAGCAATATAAGATGCTTCTTTTAAAAGCTGCTCTGGTGTTGTAGCGTAAAATTGTGGATCAGTGCGTAAAAAGTGGATAAATTCAGCAAACGTGCCTTTAAAACCTACCTCTGCTATTACGTTTTCCATTTCACTACGAATTCGCTCAACTTCTTTTAAGCCAAGTTCGTGAATCTCTTTAGGTGTCATGTCGGTGGTGGTGTAGTACTTAGCTCTATTTTTATAAAACGCTTCGCCATTAGGTGTTTCTGATATGCCAATACTTGTACGTGCAAAAGGTCGATACTGCTGCGTAAAAAACACTAAGTAACCTTTATAAGATTTTATAACCTCTTTTTTTATAATGATTTTGGCTTTTTGTTGTAGTGCTTTAAATTCACTGTCGCTCAAACCCGCTGTATTAGTTAAAAAAGGTTTATAAAACTCAGATGTAGTTACATCGTCAACAATGTAAGCATTAATTGAATCTTCATAACCTTCCAATACAGCTTTAGGTTGAGTAAGCCCAGTCTCAAGCCCTTTTTTCATCCAATACATGTTTTGCTCAAAAAAGCGCGGAACTTGCGCCAATCGTGCAAGATACACTTGGTAATCTTCCGGGTTTTTATATTGAGAGCTATTTATTATGTACGACAAACCAGAATGAAACCCATATTCAGAGGTGAGCGGCATATAGTGCGCATTAAATACATATTCATCGACACTGTTTTGTACTTGAGCTCGAATAATATCGAAGTTAATTTGATTTTCATCGCTTAGCTTTTCAATATTAATAGTGTCTAATTCAGCAAGTAATCGCGTTTTATTTTTATATTCTTGTGCTAAAAATTCGGGCGATAAATTTGGTAATAAGTAACCTTCAACTCCCTCTAAGTTTCTATAAGGATTAGTACTTTGCCTATAATCGACAATGCTTTTCGCTACTTGGGTGAATTGTTTATTGGCATTTGGTGTTGTTATTTGGCATGCACTCAATGAGCACAAAACCGTGATGCCAAATAAATATTGGCGAAGTGGCTTAATTAAAAAATGATTCATTATAATGTAACTTAGCAGTGTTATTAATTTCACAAAGCTATCGCAGGCTAAATAAATAGCAAGTAAATGAGACCAACTTTAATTAATAAACCTTACTAAAAACAAGTGTATTAAAGTGAAAAGCGACACTAACAGAGTTAATAATAAGCTTAATTGATGAGAAAAACAGCTATCAAGCTGCTAAAGTAAAATTTAAGTTCCCTAACATCTGTTTTTACTTTTAAATAACGCACATAACGATTACTGTAGTAAAAAATAATAAAAAGCTCGGACGCATAACCGCCTCATGGAATGAGATATTCGAATTTGCACTTATGCGTACTTAGTTGGTATTTAAAAAATGATGTTCCATGATTCCATGGCTATTGCACAAGAAAAAATGACCAAAGTGTGTGTTTTTTTAGAGCGTTATGCGCTCCCACCTACGCCGCTGAATTATCAAGTTATTTATGCTTATACCAGTCAAACTAATCTCAAGCTAAATAAAGCTTTAGACCGTGCTATTGCTGTTGAAGACAATATAGATAGCGTTTTAATTGAACAGCTACATTCTGAGTTTTTAAATACTGGGCACAAAGCGCAAGTTAACATGATTCAAAATGTTGATGGTGTTATAAACTCACTTTCTCAAAATTCTCAAGCTACTGAAAAGCAAATAATTCGCTTTGCGGGTCAAGTAAGCGAATGCGTACATTCGCTAGATGAGAACAACATAGAACAAAGCCGTCAAGCGCTTGAAGTACTTCATAATCAAACCGCCGAATTACTCAACCAACATAAGCAATTTAAGCAAGAACTAAGCAAAGCCAAACAACTACACGAAAAAACACAAAAGCACCTAACTCAACTTCGTAAACAGCATATTATTGATAGCCAAACAGGGCTTTATAAGCGCCATTATTTAACGCAACAAACCCAAGTGTGGACTAATCAACAAAAATCTATTTGCGCAATAGCGATTCAAATAGACAACCTTGACCACTTTACTAAAAATTATGGTGATATTATTGGTGAAGTCATTTTGAGTAAGGTAGCTAAGCAAGTGCAAAAATATGTTTTTCAAAGTGGCTTACCTGGTCGCACAGCTAAAGATCAATTTACTGTTTTGCTCGCCGACATCGACCCAGATACGGCCAATGTGATAGCCGAGAAAGTACGAAATGGGGTCGAAAAGCTACGCTTTGTTAGTTCAAAAACAGGTATCAAGCTACCAAGTATTGGCTTATCACTAGGAATTGCACAGCATCAACAAGAAGATGATTTTAATCAGTTAGCAAAAAAAGCATCTCATGCGGCTTTTAAAGCACGTTCATTAGGGCAAAGTAGTTACACTGCAGGGCAATAAATTACCTGATAAATCATATTCAAATTGCACCTACTGCGTACAATAAAGTACACTAACCTCTATTGTCACGATAGAGATTAATCATGAACGAAACCGAACAAAAGACCACGCATTTTGGTTATAAAACAGTAGCCGAGAACGACAAAGCTTCTATGGTTGCTGATGTATTTCACTCAGTAGCTGCAAAATACGATGTAATGAATGATTTAATGTCTTTTGGTGTGCATCGTTTATGGAAACGTCAAACTATTGCAAGCTCAGGTGTTCGTAAAGGCCATCATGTACTCGATTTAGCCGGCGGTACTGGCGACTTAACTGCAAAATTTAGTCAATTAGTGGGCGAAACGGGTCAAGTTGTTTTAGGTGATATAAACTCATCTATGCTTAAAGTTGGTCGTGAAAAACTACATAATCTTGGGTTAGTGGGCAATATAGACTACGTACAAATGAATGCAGAAATGCTGCCGTTCCCAGATAATAGCTTTGATGTGATCACTATTGCCTTTGGCTTACGTAACGTTACCGATAAAGACAAAGCATTACGCTCTATGTACCGCATTTTAAAGCCAGGTGGTCGTTTACTTGTTTTAGAGTTTTCAAAACCAGAGCATGACGTACTTAGTAAAGCTTACGATTTTTACTCATTTAATTTATTGCCTACAATGGGTAAGCTAGTTGCTAACGACAGTGAATCGTATAAGTATTTAGCTGAATCTATTCGTATGCATCCAGATCAAGACACGCTAAAAGCGATGATGGAAGATGCAGGCTTTGAGCAAACAACATACCAAAACCTCACAGGCGGAATTGTTGCGCTGCATCGTGGTTTTAAATATTAAGGCTAGCAGTTATGGCGCTTGAGAAAATAACAAAAAATAATAATGATGCAATGCCATCTGAATTTTTTATGTTACCTAGTTTTGTACTCTCGCTTATTGAGCGTGTACTAAATCAAGCACTTAGCCTTGACCCACAATTATCTCAAAAGCTAAGCGCAGTTAAATATCAGCGCTTAGTGGTTGAAGTAAGAGATTGGCAACAAAGCATCCAACTTGTTTATAGCGCTGAGCAATTACACTTATACAGTGCTCAAAATAATGAAAACGCAGATTGTATGATCAGCGCAGACATAGACACGCTTTTAGCTCTTAAAAACCCAGCTATGCTTACCCAGTTAATTCGCCAAGATAAGCTCAACTTACAAGGCGATTTAAATATTGCGCAAACTTATAGTAATGCGTTTTCAGGCATTGATATTGATTGGCCTGAACAGCTCTCTAGATACATTGGTGATACTCCCGCCCAGCAGTTATATCTGCACTTAAAAAAACTAAAACAAAAGAGCAGCAAAACCAACACTAAAATAAGTACAATGCTTACAAGTTTATGCCAAGATGAGCTCGCAATTACTATTCACCCATTAGAACTTGAGCAATTTAAACAAAAAAATAGAGAACTCAAAGGCCAAGTCGCTGCTGTTGAGCAGCGTATAAATACCCTGTTAAACTCTTTTTCACCTTCAAACACCCGCTAAGGATTTTTTGTGTCGACTGCACGTTTATATAACATCACCAAAACTTTACTTAGCTATGGGCTAGACGAGCTAATTCCAAAACATAAGATCCCTTGGTTTGGTAGAGTAGCTCGTGGCAGTTTGTTTTGGCTGCGTAATCAGCACAAAGAAAAACCTGCAGGGCTACGCTTACGTTTGGCACTACAAGAGCTTGGTCCTGTTTGGATTAAGTTTGGCCAAATGCTCTCTACTCGTCGTGACTTACTCCCTCATGATATCGCTTTAGAGCTTGCATTTTTACAAGATCAAGTTCAGCCATTTGAAGGCGAACTTGCACAAAAAATCATAGAAAAAGCGCTAGAAATTAACGATATAAGTGAATTGTTTAGTGAGTTTTCACAAACTCCACTGGCCTCTGCATCTATAGCGCAAGTACATACAGCAAAGCTTATTGATGAGCAAAGCATTGAACAAGATGTAGTCATTAAGGTTATTAGACCCAATATTTACGAGCAAATTAATGCCGATTTAGCGTTAATGGAAAAGCTCGCTAAGGTACTTGCAAAAGTCCATAACGAATCAAAACGTCTACGCCCCGTTGAAGTGGTTAAAGAATACAAAAAAACACTCCTAGACGAGCTCGATTTAATGCGAGAAGGTGCCAACGGCATTCAACTAAAACGCAATTTTGAAGGCTCTGATTCATTATATATCCCTGCAGTTTACAGTGATTATAGCCGTAGCAATGTGCTGGTAATGGAGCGTATTTACGGTATACCGGTGTCTGATACGAATGCATTACTGGCGCAAAACACTAATATGAAATTACTTGCTGAGCGCGGCGTAGAAGTGTTTTTTACGCAGGTGTTTAGAGACAGCTTTTTTCATGCCGACATGCACCCTGGTAATATATTCGTCTCTCGCGAGCATCCTGAAAATCCAATGTATATCGGTATTGATTGCGGTATAGTTGGTACGTTAAGCAAAGAAGATAAACGCTATTTAGCTGAAAACTTTATCGCCTTTTTTAATCGTGATTATCGCCAAGTTGCACAGCTACACGTTGATTCAGGTTGGGTACCACCAGATACTAGCATTGAAGAATTTGAATTTGCGATTCGCACAGTTTGTGAGCCTATATTTAATAAACCTTTGGCTGAAATTTCATTTGGTCACGTGCTCGTAAATCTATTTAATACTGCACGTCGTTTTAACATGCAGGTACAACCGCAATTAGTATTGCTACAAAAAACCTTATTATACGTTGAAGGATTAGGGCGTCAGCTTTACCCGCAACTCGACTTATGGAAAACAGCCAAACCCTTTTTAGAAGATTGGGTGAAGCAGCAAGTTGGACCGCTATCAGTACTGAAGCAAATGTATGCTAACTTGCCATTTTGGGCTGAAAAAATGCCTGAACTACCTGATCTAATTTACCAAAATTTAAAGCGTGCACCACACGCTCATCAACCTCAAGAACAAAAGGTATCTCATAAACCTTTAATATTGAGTTTATTTGGTAGTGCTACAATGATTATGGCAACACTTTGTTATTTACAGCACGATTTAGTAGCTGCAAGTATTGCAATAAGCTTATCGGCTATTAGCTTTATAGCGGCATGGCGCAGCGCATAAACTGGGTGCTATTTGCGCTAGTGAGCGTATAATTAGTATTTAAAATAAACATTTAACCGTTTTATATATTGGAGAAAACCATGGGTTTTGGTGGTATTAGTATTTGGCAATTATTAATTGTTTTAGCGATCATAGTTTTACTTTTTGGCACAAAAAAACTACGCGGTATGGGTGGTGACATTGGAGGCGCTGTTAAAGGCTTCAAAAAAGCAATGTCGGATGATCAAATGAGCGAAAAAGAGAAATCCGAGCAAATTCAACAATCAGAAAAAAACACTGCTGACAACTCAACCGATACTGAAAAAAACAAAGATAACAATAAGGTTTAATTAGTATGGGCATGTGGGAACTTGTTGTTATTTTTATTGTGGGTTTAGTGGTGCTCGGCCCTGAGCGCTTACCTGTTGCGATTAGAACAGTGAGTAAATGGGTTAAAACCGCTAAATCACTTGCCAACTCAGTAAAAGCCGAAGTAAGTGAAGAGCTTCGTATTCATGAGCTGCACGAAAACCTTAAAAAAGCAGAACAGCAAGAATTAAAAGATTTAAGCCCTGAGCTACAAAGTTCATTAACAGAGCTACAAAAAGCGGCGGAGTCAGTTACTCACAGCTACAAAAAAACACAACCTGATACATCAAATAACCAACAACTTGATGAAAAAAAGTGAAATTTATCTCTCACTTTGTGGTCAACTTACTACATGGTATAAAAAATAATGGCTGAGGAAGTAAAATCGGGGTTTGTAGCGCATTTAATTGAGTTACGTGATCGGCTAATAAAAGCACTATTGAGCATTTTAGTTATTTTCATTGCCATAGTATATTTTGCGAATGATATTTACGCCTTTGTTGCACAGCCGTTAGTTTCGCATTTGCCAAGTACTGCGACTATGATTGCAACTGATGTAACTGCACCCTTTTTTGCACCTTTCAAACTTACTTTATTTGTCGCTTTATTTGCGTCGATTCCGTGGATATTGCATCAAATTTGGGGCTTTATAGCACCGGGGTTATATCAGCACGAAAAGAAAATGCTCATGCCCATTCTCGCCTCAAGTATAATATTATTTTATGGCGGCATAGCTTTTTGTTATTTTGTAGTTCTGCCAATTATTTTAGGCTTTTTTACAAGTACCGGCCCAGAGATGATGACTCTTGCCCCCGATATAAGTAGCTATTTAGGGTTTGTATTAAAACTATTTTTTGCATTCGGTGTCGCTTTCGAAATTCCAGTGGCAATTATGTTGCTATGCTGGAGTGGCGCAACAACAACAACAAGCTTAAAAGAAAAGCGCCCTTATATCGTGGTGGGTGTATTTGTAGTGGCAATGTTTTTAACACCGCCTGATGTTTTATCACAAACATTATTAGCATTTCCGATGCTTCTTTTGTTTGAACTAGGTTTAATTTTAGCAAAATTTTATACCGCCAAACCACAAAAAGAATCTGAGGAATAAAATGAAAAAACAACTACTCTCACTATTGGTTTTATTAAGTGCGCCTACTTTTGCTGCGCAAACTGAATTTAATACTCAGGCCCTGCAAGCATGTAGCTTTATTGAAAATGACTTTAACCGATTACTTTGCTATGACAATACAATTGCTGGTAAATCACTAACAAAGCCAACAATAACAAAAACGCTCACTCCACCAACGGCTAACAATGTGCCTCAAGTCGTAGCTGCAGCACCAATTCAAGCAAAGGCAAAAGCTGACAATTTTGGTTTAGAGCATAAAATAGAAGAGCAAGTAGAGAAAGAAACTGAAATAAAAGCCATGATTACATCAATTGATGAAGCTGCTTATGGCGAGTTAATTATTTCACTAGATAACGGCCAACAATGGCGCCAAATTGGCTCTGACAGCATGCGTTTAAAAGAAAATGATACAATTATAATTAGTCGCGGTGCATTCAGCTCTTTCTTACTGAAAAAAGACGGTAAAAACCGCTCTATTCGCGTTAAACGTACTAAGTAATGTCATATACGTTAATTGATGCTGGGGTTAACTTAACTAATCATCAATTTGATGACCAGCATCGTGATGTAATTACCCGCGCAAGCGAAGCCGGGGTTACAAATATGCTTATTATAGGTTGTGATATTGCAAGTAGTCAGCAATCACTTGAACTTGCGATAAAACATCTTCAATATTCTACGGCGGGTGTCCACCCGCATGATGCTAAATCGGCGACGAATGAATTAGAAGTACAATTAACTGCACTTGCAAACAATAAGCAAGTCATAGCGATTGGTGAATGCGGCCTTGATTATAACCGTGACTTTTCACCTCGCGATGTACAGCGTAGTGTTTTTAGACGCCACCTAGTGCTTGCCGAAAAATTAGATTTACCTGTTTACTTACATGAACGTGATGCAAGTGACGATATGTTGAGCATTCTAAAAGAGTTTAATATTCGCGGTGTGCTTCATTGCTTTACGGGTAACTCAGTAGCTCTTAAGCAATATTTAGATTTAGGTCTGTATATTGGTATAACAGGTTGGGTATGTGATGAAAGGCGTGGTAAAGATTTACAACAACTAGTGCCTAGTATTCCTCTAGATCGATTATTAATAGAAACTGACGCGCCATTTTTAATTCCACGAACAGTTAAGCCAAAACCTAAATCGCGTAAAAATGAACCTGCCCTGCTTCCTTATATCTGTCAAACGGTTGCACAACTTTATCAAATAGATGAAGAAGTTGTAGCCCGTAAAACTACAGAAAATTTTCACCGTGTTTTTGGTTTAGAAGATCGTTAATGGCCTATGCAAAGGCACTTTTAAGCCTATTGGTATTCCTTTGCACTTTTTGCTCTTTCGCAAACCCGGTAATAATAAAACACGATTTTAACTCTCAAAACATCAATAATCTGTATTACTCTTTTGAACCAACATCGCTATTAAGTGCACAACAAAGTGGCCATATACAGTGGCTAAAAAACACAGGAAAACCTCTCAATTTAGGACTAGAGCAGCGTTCTGTGTGGATAAAATTTAAAATAAAAAACACGCTTAGTTATAATACCGAACAACTGTTGTCACTAAACAACCCTCTGCTAAACGACGTTCAAGTATATCAGTTACATAACTCGCAATTAATTTCTCACACCCAAATTGGCGATGCATACCCCCTTGATAAACGTGCGATTAAGAGTGAATCTTTATTAGTTAAATTAATTAGCCCTGCAAATAGCGAAACCATTATTATTATGAGAGTGACGAATAGCTCCGGCTTGCGAGTCCCTTTAACGCTGTGGCAACCAGAAGCTTATTTGGCACATAAAGGTAAACTTAATTTACTCTATGGCTTATTGATTGGTTTTATATTTTCTTTAGGTGTGAGTTGCTTAGTTTTATATAGTTTTTCACGTAAACGTTATTTTGTTTATGCTGGTTTAATTACCCTCACATTAGGTAGTTTATTAGCCTACATTTGTGGCTTTGGCCTAAAATATATTCATCCTAATTTGCCAGCATTACAGCAAGTTATGATCCCTGTATTACTTATGCTTATTGCTTTAATGTTTTTGCCTTTACAAAAGCAAATTTGCCATCCAAAGCCCTCTTTTTTACTAACGGTTCAAAAAGTGGTAGTTAACGCATTAGGTGTCTCGTTATTATTTATTTGGCTATTTCCAAACCATATAGTGACACTATTTTGCTTAACTACTATCCCAATCGTTTTAGGCTTTTATATTGCAACTACACTTATGTGCATACGTTTATCACCTTCTAAACCTAATAAAGCGCTACTGCTCGTATTAGTTTTTTTCTTGGTGGTGATGCTTTATTTTATTGTTGCAGTAATAGGGCTATACGCCTTTGACAGAAGTACATTAGCATTTGTATTTACATGCTTTTTTAGCTGCACATTTTGTCTATGCTACAGTGTAATGAAGTTATTTATTTTGCAACGTGATGAAGAAGTAATTGCTCAGCAAACCTTGATTGCTGAAAATGCGGCTCAAGATACGCTACTTAAAGAGCGCTTAAAGTTACAAGAAAAAACACGCCAAGAACTCGAATCACAAGTCGACGAACGCACCTTTGAATTACAAATTACACTCAGAGAACTTGAAGAAAAAAACCGCTCACTTGAGTTACTCAATACCGAAGACGCTTTAACCGGAATAAAAAACAGACGCTTTTTTGATAAAAAGCTAATAATGGAGCTTCGTCGGTCTCGCCGTGAACAAACGCCGCTTAGTATTGTTATGCTTGATATAGACCGATTCAAAAGCATTAACGATACATACGGACACATAATTGGCGATCAAGTTATTAAAGCTGTATCTGACCTTATAAAAGATCATTTAAAGCGACCACTCGATGAAGTTGCTCGTTATGGCGGTGAAGAGTTTGTGGTGCTATTACCTAATACCCCCAGCGAAGGTGCACAAGACATAGCTGAAAAAATACGAGCAGCTATCTCAGCCAGTACAGTAACGGTTGCCAATAATGATATTCAATTTACAATTAGCGCTGGTGTATACACCAGCATTGCTGATGATGTTAGCAATCCTCAAATTTTTACTGAGTGCGCCGACAAAGCACTTTATTACGCAAAGCAACATGGCCGTAATCAAGTAATCACTTTTCCATTACCACAGTAGGAGCATATTAATATGGCCCAATCAGGATTAGACCTTTTCCCGTATACTCGCATGCGCAGAATGCGCCGCAGCGACTTTTCTCGCCGCTTAATGGCCGAAAACCAACTTAGCGTAAACGATTTAATTTACCCTGTATTTGTACTTGAAGGTAAAAATCGCCGCGAAGCAATTGAATCAATGCCTGGTATTGAACGTCTATCGATAGATTTACTATTGCTTGAGGCAAAAGAACTTGTTGAACTTGGCGTACCTGCCGTTGCTATTTTTCCGGTAACCCCTGCGGACAAAAAATCACTATTTGCCGAAGAAGCATATAATGACGATGGCTTAGTGCAACGTACTGTTCGCGCTTTAAAAGAAGCCTTTCCTGAGTTGGGTGTAATTACTGATGGTGCACTTGATCCATTCACGACGCACGGTCAAGACGGCATTATTGATGACACAGGCTATGTAATAAACGACGTAACCACCGAAATTTTAGTTAAACAAGCACTCTCGCATGCAGAAGCGGGCGCCGATGTAATTGCCCCTTCGGACATGATGGATGGCCGTATTGCTGCAATTCGTGAAGCACTTGAAGCTGATGGGTTTGTGCATACCCGTATTATGGCCTACTCAGCTAAATACGCATCTAGCTACTATGGCCCATTTAGAGATGCAATAGGTTCTGCTGGGAACTTAAAAGGTGCCGATAAAAAAACCTACCAAATGGACCCTGCAAACTCTGATGAAGCAATACGTGAGGTCGCATTAGACTTACAAGAAGGCGCTGATATGGTCATGGTTAAGCCTGGCATGCCTTATTTAGATATTGTACGTCGTGTTAAAGACGAGTTTGGTGTACCTACTTTCGCATATCAGGTAAGTGGCGAGTATGCAATGCACAAAGCAGCTATTGATAACGGTTGGTTAAGTGAGGAAGCTACTATAATGGAGTCTTTACTTGCATTTAAGCGTGCAGGCGCCGATGGAATATTGACCTATTTTGCTAAGCAAGCCGCACAATACCTAGCTAAAAAGTAAGGTTTTTATAAAAAGGCGGTTAAATCGCCTTTTGTTTACATTCGTTTACATTTTTGTATTATTTTCGTCATATTTATTCTCTAAACTGGTGTCCCATTTTGGGATTAATACACGGGAATAATAAAAAAATGTTTAAAACAAAAATAACACCACTCGCACTTGTTATAGCAAGTCTCAGTGCACCAGCCTCTGCAGATCTAATCATTTCAGAATACATAGAGGGAAGCAGTAATAATAAAGCAATTGAGCTTTATAATAATGCACCTACCTCAATAGTACTTGATGGATACACATTAGGACTGTATTCAAACGGTAGCGATACTGTAGGAAATTCTATTGCTTTAACAGGTGAATTAGCTGCAAATACAACATACGTAATTGCCAACTCCGGCGCAATTGAAGACATACTAAGTATTTCCGATACTACTAGCACTGTTACATTTTACAACGGTGACGATGCTCTTGTGTTAACAAAAGATGGTATTGTAGTCGATAGCTTTGGTCAAGTGGGTGTAGATCCAGGGTCATTTTGGTCTGATGCCTCAGCACAAACGCAAAACAAAACACTCCGTAGAAAAGACAGTATTACAACAGGCCGCACTGATTCAACATCAGCGTTTAGCCCTAGCGATGAATGGGTTCAATTTGATATAGATACATTCGATGGATTAGGTTCTCATTCTGGTTCTGAAGGCAGTGCTCCTGAACCAATTCCAGAACCAGAACCACTTGAACCACTTGTTTGTGGCGCAGAAAAAGTACTAATTAACGCTATACAAGGCGATAGCTCTGCAAGCCCGCTTGTTAATACTTTAGTAGAGTTTGAGGGTATTGTAACCGCAGACTTCCAAGATGATGATCAATTAAAAGGCTTTTTTGTTAGCTCACTTGCTGCTGACATAGATGCAAATCCTCTCACCTCTGAAGGTGTATTTGTTTATTTTGCAGATATTGACGTAAACGTAGGCGACCATGTACGTGTACAAGGTACTGTAGAAGAATATTTTGATGCAACACAAATCGGCAGTGTTAGCCAAGTTGCCGTATGTGGCACTGGTTTAGCTGCAGCAGCTACAAAAATCACTTTACCTTTAGCTGATACAACTGATTTAGAAGCTTTTGAAGGTATGTTAGTTACATTAGAACAACCATTAGTAGTAACTAATAACTTTGGCCTTGGTCGATATGGTGAAGTTGAATTAGCAACAGAACGCTTGTATCAAGGTACCCAAGTTGCATTACCTGGAGATGCAGCTAATGCAGTTGAAACTGAAAATCTACTTAAAAAGATTTTACTAGATGATGGCTCTACAGTACAAAACTTAGACCCTACAGCCTACCCAACTCCAGGCTTATCAGCAGAAAATACATTACGTACTGGCGATACAGTTAATACGGTTACGGGGGCACTTGCTTATAGCTTTAGCCTTTACAGAATCCACCCAACTGTAGCACCTTCGTTTATTGCAACAAATGCACGTGAAAATGCGCCTGAACTTAATGCTGAAGCAGATTTACGTGTAGCTAGCTTTAACGTACTTAATTACTTTAATGGTGATGGCCAAGGCGGAGGGTTCCCGACAGCCCGAGGTGCAGATTCAGAAGCTGAATTTACTCGCCAAGAAGCTAAAATTGTAAGTGCCATTAGCGCTATCCAGGCCGATGTTGTTGGTTTAATGGAAATTGAAAATGATGGTTTTGGCGAATTTAGTGCAATTGCAAGCTTAGTAGATGCATTAAATGACGCTGATAGTGCTAACAACTATGCATTTGTTGATTTTAACGTAGATCAAATTGGTACCGATGCAATTACTACCGCACTTATCTATCGTGCTAACAAAGTAGAAGAAATAGGTACTGCTGCTATTACGACTGAGGCTCCATTTGATTTTAGTAACCGTGCTCCAATTGCACAAAGCTTTAAATCATTAGAAACTGATGAAGTATTTACTGTTGCTGTGTCACACCTTAAATCTAAAAGCTGTGGTAGTGCTTCTGGAAACAATGCAGATTCAGGTGATGGACAAGGCTGTTGGAATGAAATACGCACAGAAGGTGCTAATGCATTCGCAAATTGGCTTGATAGCAAACCAACCGGTGTTGACGACGAAGATACTATTTTAGTCGGCGATATGAATGCTTACGCAATGGAAGATCCTATACGTGCATTTGCTGATAAAGGCTACAAAAATGTAGTTGCAGAAATTGATGGTGATACGCTTGGTTATTCTTACAGTTTTTCTGGTCGCGCAGGTAGTTTAGATCATGCAGTAGCTACCCAATCACTACTTAGCAAAATTGTCGCAGCAACAGATTGGCACATCAACGCAGATGAACCTATTTCTCTTGATTACAATGTAGAGTTTAAAAGCGAAGGTCAACAATCTAGTTTGTATTCTGAAAGTGCATACCGCGCATCAGATCACGACCCTGTAATTATTGATATTAAATCTGAAATCACTTTAACACCTGAAGAACAAACGCCAGTTATTAAAGCTGATCAAGTTTTTGCAGTCGATGAAAACAGCGCAATTGGAACAATTATCGGCACACTCGATTTTAGTGATCCAAATGCCGATGAATCACCAGTTGTTAAATTTATTACATCTGATAATGACAGCGTTTCTATTAACAATCAGGGGCAGCTAATTGTTGCTGGAGAGATTGATTACGAATTTGAAAATCGTATTACTTTAACAGTGCAAGCTCAGGATAGCGTGGGTAACTTATCTAACGTTGAAAAAGTAGCCGTGAAAGTAAATAACTTACGCTCAGATGATGATAATGATGCAGGTTCATTATTATGGTTATCACTTCTTTTAGCACCACTATCAATAGTGCGTCGATTTAAAAAGAAATAACTAAGTTAAATCTAAACATTTGAAAGCCGCTCTTGCGGCTTTTTTATTTTATACAAATGTAATTCAGACAAGCTTCATTAAACCCCCCGTAATATGTTCAGACGATCTGTGAATCTTCTAGTAATTAATCAGTAACAACTACATACATTTGAGTGAATTTTACACAACAAAACCTCAGTGAATTATGTATATAAATATTACCTATTGAAAAATATGAACTTTTATTAAGGTTTAAATTTTGCTCTAAGTTATTTAGAAGATACTTACAAAATAAAATCAATATTTACCCTAAACGTAAAAATAAGTCGTGTTTTTATAAAGGAATGAGAATGAAACAACTAACCCAAAATCTGCCTAAATGGCAAAAGAAGTCAGCACCACTACTGGGTCTACTTATTATTTTTTCGACTTGGGGCAATAGCAACCAAGCGATTGCTGCAACCGTTGATGTAGCAATCCCACAAAGTAGCTTATTTGACGTAATTAGCGCCCGCGCTAAAAAGTTAGCAAGCGAAGAATACGTGGCGCCTAAAAACATTGAGCTTGAAGCACTTAACAATATTGATTATCAAGATTACCGTTCAATTCGATTTAAAAAAGACAAAGCAGTATGGAAAGATGAAGGCCTGTACGAGCTGCAATTATTCCATCCTGGTTTTTTATATAAAACACCTGTGACAATAAATACCGTTGATAGCGACTCTAAACGCAGTCGCTTACCTTTCAGTACCGACTTTTACCAATACGATGGCACTGCTGCACCACTACAAGAAGAAATAGCTAAAAGTGTTGCGGATACTCAACTAGGCCATGCTGGATTTCGCTTACATTACCCGTTAAATACTAACGAGTATAAAGACGAAGTAATGGTATTTCAGGGAGCATCGTATTTTAGAGTCGTTGGCCCTCAGCAAGTTTATGGATTATCAGCTAGAGGCCTTGCCATTGATACAGCAGAAAATTCGGGTGAAGAATTTCCAATGTTCAAAGAATTCTGGTTAGTTAAACCAAAGGCCGACCAAACCCAAATCACCATTTTTGCATTATTAGATAGCCCATCTATATCGGGTGCATACAAGTTTAGTGTTGACCCTACAACTAATATGCTAGTTGATGTTGATATGCAGATATTTGCGCGTAAAGATATTAAAAAGCTAGGTGTAGCTCCACTAACGAGTATGTTTTACCACGGTGAAAACAGTACCAAATTTTTTGATGACTATCGCCCTGAAGTTCATGACTCAGATGGCCTATTAACTCAATCAGCTGATGATAAATGGGTATGGCGCCCTCTTAACAACCCTTCACAGCTAAGTGTAACTTCGTTTTCATATAATAATCCAAAAGGTTTTGGGTTAGCTCAACGAGACCGAGACTTTAATAACTACCTGGACACAGAAGCACATTACCACAACCGCCCTAGCCTATGGATCGAACCACAAGGTGAATGGGGAAGTGGCCGTGTAGAACTTGTAGAAATACCTACTGATACAGAAACTAACGACAATATCGTAAGTTACTGGGTACCAGAAAAGCCAATGAAAGCCGGTGATTCATTAAAGCTAAGCTACAAAATGACGACCTTTAATGCAGTTTTAACTCAGCACGAGAAAGCGAGAGTACTGCGCACAAGGATCGGTAGCGCCGCTTTACCAGGTGAAGACAATCCACCACCAAAAAGCCATCGCCAATTTACTGTTGATTTTACTGGGTCAGAAATAAATCAACTCTCTGAACAGTTAAAGCTAGATGCCGACATTCAACTTACAACAGGCGAAGTAACCGACGTGAATGTACAAAAACTGCCTGATTCACGAGGATGGCGTGTAGCCTTTAAAATTGCACCACAGGACGATCAACCCGTTGATATGCGTTTATCGTTAAAACTACGTGATAAAGAAATTAGCGAGGTATGGAGTTATGTTTGGTACCCAAATGACATCAAGTAATAAAGGTAAGGGCACTCCAATGCCATTCAAAACATTAAGAGTTTGGCTATTTGCTATTGCAGCGCTTGGCACATCTGGCTACGGCATATCTATTATGTTTGAGATTTTAAGCTCAAACGGTATGACATTACTTGAGTATGCTCTTTTAGTATTATTCTCAATCACTTTTGCCTGGATTGTAACGGCATTTTGTAGTGGAACAATCGGCTTTGTATTACAGCTATTACGAATTGACCCACTTACGCTAAAGCGTATTAAACCAATTGAGTTCAATAGTGAGGCAATTAACGCCCAAAAAACCGCCGTTGTAATGCCTATTTACAACGAAGACACCCACCGTGTTATCGCGGGCTTTGAAGTTAGTCTGCAATCGTTAAAAGAAACAGGTCAACTTGCAAACTTCGATTTTTATCTATTAAGCGACACGCAAGACCCAGAAATAGCTAAAAACGAGCTAAGTGCATGGCATGCATTGTGTGAACGTTTAGGTGATACGACTAAAAACGTTTTTTATCGTCGTCGCGAAGATAACAAACACCGTAAGGTAGGTAACCTAACCGACTTTTGTGAGCGCTGGGGCAGCCAGTACGACCATATGATTGTGCTTGATGCAGATAGCGTAATGACCGGAAAATGTATGCTAGAGCTTACTACAAGTATGCTCAACAACCCACAAGCAGGCCTGATCCAAACTATTCCGATCCCTGTTCGTCAAGATACCTTTTTTGGCCGTTTTTTACAGTTTGCGTCAGTGCTATATAGCCCAATGCTCGCTACTGGCTCTGCTTTTTGGCAAACTGATAAAGCCAACTACTGGGGTCATAATGCAATCATTAGAGTTGAAGCATTTATAACGTGCTGTGGCTTGCCAACACTAAAAGGTAATGCACCTTTTGGCGGCGAAATTTTAAGTCATGACTTTGTAGAAGCTTCACTACTTCACAGTGCTGGTTGGGATGTATTGTTGCTATCAGATATTGAAGGCAGCTATGAAGAAGTACCAAGTAACATTCTAGACTACGCTGTACGCGATAGACGCTGGGTGCAAGGTAATATTCAGCACTTAGGTTTATTGTCATCATCAAAATTAAAATTAATGAGTAAGCTGCACTTTTTACTTGGTGCGACAGCCTATATTTCATCACTAATTTGGCTCTCAATGCTAGCGCTAAGTACTATTGATGCAGTAACGCGCGCATTAAATAGTGATGTGTACTTTAACCGTGTTTATCAATTATTCCCTACATGGCAAATAGCTAAAACCGATCTGATTGATTCACTCTTGTATTTAACTATTGTTATTTTATTAATGCCTAAACTAATGGGCATAATAGTAACCTTAATACATAGAAGCAAACGCTTTGGTGGTTCAATTAAGCTCATACTAGGTTCAATCATTGAAACCGTATTTGCTATTATTGTTGCCCCATTAATGATGGTATTTCATGCTTACTTTGTACTTTGTGTGTTTTTAGGTAAAAAAGTGAAGTGGGATGCACAACCGCGCGAAGGTCGTATGGTTCCGTGGAAAGAGGCGTTTGGTTATACGTTATTCTCAACTATTGTGGCTATTGCATGGGGTTGTACGGCTTACTACTTCACGCCAGTATTCTTTTGGTGGTTATCACCTATATTGCTGGGCTTAGTATTAGGCGCTCCGATTATCCGTTATACCAGTAGCATTAAACTCGGTGTACAACTAAGAAAATTAGGTATATTTATTTGCCCTAGTGAAGTTGATAACGACTCAACTCTAGAAGCACTTAAAATACATCTAAAAGAAATTTCGGTACCAAAGGAAGGTGCTTATCCACAAACAATACCGGCACTACCACAAGAGCAGTTGGTAACAATGCCTATCCAGTCTTTTAAGAAGCCACGCAGGCTAAAGATGAAAGCGCTAAAAGCTAAGGCTATAAAAAAGTTTAATTAGCGCGTTATAAAATACAAAAACAAAAAAGGAGCGATTAATCGCTCCTTTTTGCTATCTAAATTAAAGATCAAGCATTGCATTTATCGCTAATATTTTCAATTTTGTTAGCTAACTTATTGCAGTACATTTTACAAATAGCTGATTGCGTTTCATCATCAAGTTGCCAGTTATAAAAATGGAACGTTTTACCATTATCTAACTCCACCTTAAAAATGGTGAAAAGAAAAAACGAACTAAATGATACGCAACTAATTTCCTCGCTATTGATATAACGCTTTGTGCATAAACGCGTATAACAAATGCCTGCTTTATAACAATGTAAAAAACGAAGATGAGGAATATTAAAAGTAGTAATAATCAGTAGAGCTGGCATTACAGTGAGAAAAACAATTTTTAGGTTCACAGAAAATATAATATGAATTAAAAATATTAAGCTGAATGCTAAAACGCATTTTGTAAATTGTAGCCACCAGTTTGGTGCTAATTTAATAGATTTCATGATCGTTACGTCTTATATAGAATTAATAGCAAACGTCTCTGCTGCGGAGACTTCCTTATCTGACTTTAGAGCTCCAGTCTAAAAGTGCTAGTATTCTACATTACGTATTTAGATGCATCAATAGAAGTTCTTAAAATTCATACAGTTACATTTACTTTACAATTAACCTCTTATAAACCAACCAATTAAGTGATTGAGGTAAATAAATTGCTCTCTAGCACCTTTTTATTAATTAGTAACATAGGACTAATTAATAACCTAGATTCAAATTGTAAGTGCATAACTTGTTTTGGCTAGATTAAGTGGTCAGTTGCTCATAAGCTAACTGCTTTT